>NZ_CP162133.1:600000-900000 GCF_040833955.1 Leptospira sp. WS60.C2
TTAATTGTTTTGGCAAACTCATTCATTTTCTGAATTTCTGCTTTTGCTTTCTCAGATTTTTTTCTTTCTTCTTCTGTAAGTTGGAGTAGTAGGGAACTTTGGATGGCACCCGCAATTTGGTCACAAAACCCAGAGATGCGTCTAAGCACCTCTCTTGTGACATCCATTGGCTTTTGGTAGGATGTAAAATAAGCAATCCCTATGACTTCGTTTTGGACAACAAGAGGCACTGCGACAAATGAGGTTAAGCTCAATCGTGAGAAAATTTGTTCATCTAACTCTGATTCGTATCTTTTTGGGGGTTTGGGAACAAACAGGGTTTTTTTTCTTAGGTAAGTTTTGTAGATGATCCCGCCTCTTTCATTTAATGGAACACGAAACGAATTAGCAAAGTTCAGTTGTTCTTCCGTTGCATACTGCGGAATTGTTGTTTTGTAAGTGTAGAGTTCTTTTTTCTTGGCATCCACAAGTTGGATGAGAGTTGCTTCAATCTCGAATGTCTTGAGAATGTATTCGAACATTTCATCGATGATTTGAGACAAACTTGATTCTGAGTTTA
The DNA here is from genome assembly GCF_040833955.1 of Leptospira sp. WS60.C2. Lineage (NCBI taxonomy): Bacteria > Pseudomonadati > Spirochaetota > Leptospiria > Leptospirales > Leptospiraceae > Leptospira > Leptospira milleri. Next base: position 600,560 of record NZ_CP162133.1, read on the forward strand.
TTTTTTTCGTAAACTCGTTTAGTTTCACAACTTCGTTTTTGGCATCTTCCATCTGCAAACGAGCGTTATCTGCAATATGTTTTTCCCGATTCATTTCTTCCACAAGAATTGAATTGGTTACAGCTGTTGCGATATTCTCAGCAGTGTTTTCCACCAGTTGGAGTTGGGCTTTGGAAAATGAGGTGCCTTTTTGTTCACTAAATAGAGCAAGCATCGCAATTACTTTCCCTTGTGAACTAAGAGGAATGATCATACCTGGATGGTTTCCTATGTGTTGGATGAATTTTTGATTGGATTCATTTAATCGAGATTCCCAAACTTTTGCAAATCGGAAAGGTCGATTGCGTTTGTAAACATGATAAAACAGTCCAGCACTTGCATCCAAGGGAAAGCTCATTCCACGGAATATGTTTTCTAGATCAAGCTTTGAAGTGGTTGAAACTACCGACTTATGATATTGGAGTTTTCCGTTTTCGGAATCAACCAACATAAGGATCATGGAGTCGCAAAAAACTTCCTCTTTTAAATAATCAAAAGCTTTACCCAAAATGCTATCCAACTGAAGAGAGGAATTGAGCGTTTTTGCAAATTCATTGAGTCGTTCGATATTTGCTTTTGAAATTTCTAATTCCTGTGTTCTCTCTACGACGATGTCTTCCAGGCCATCCTTTAAAATGTTTAGTTCTTTGTTTGATGTTTCTAAGCTTTCTTTTAGCTTCTCAATGGATAAATAGGCTCTTGTAAAACCGTAAGATAAGATATAACCTTGAAATAATATAAATCCCAGAAATCCAAAAGGAGTGATGTTCATCGTATTGATCACGTTGTTTTGATACAAAATATCATGAACAACCGTGCCAAAAACAAAACTAAATCCTATGAGAGATAACCCGGCACCAACTGTATCGGCACGATATGCCATGATAATGGCAATTGTAACTCTAACACATACTAAAATTAAGAAAATTTGAAAGTAATTGATTTGAGCAGTGAAAAAAGAAACAGGAAAAAATAAGGATATGATAAATGGTGTAATCAGGATGTACAAGACATACATCGTTTTTTCCCCAATAGTGTTGGGAAAAACAAGTCTGTAAAAATAGGCAAAAACAATTGTTGCAATGTAAATCGTTGCAAATTCCAGTCGAATCAAAACATCCATGGGAAGAGATGGAATGATATCTAAGATGTTTCTCTCACCGATTGTGAGCAGGCGCATAACGATGAGTAAACTAAAAAGTGCTATGAACAAACTTGCTTTGTCTTGCCTCCGCATGAGAAACAAACCAAGATGATACAAAGCCCAGAGGAAAATACTTCCAGCTAAAAAAGATGTGATCTGATAACTTCGATTGACTTTGTCGTATAACTTACGTCTTTCGCCTATTTCCATACTCTCCCAGAATCCACCTTTCGAATAATGGAAGTTGGAAATTTCATACACGATTTCTGTCTCACCGGAGACAGGTTCTAAATCCAATAGGATCGATTTATAGGAAGGTTCAAAATAGTTTGGATTGATTCCAAAACTTCCTTGCTCTACGACTAATTTTCCATTGATGTAAAGTCTGTAGGCTGAGGATAAGTCCAGATTATGAAAGGCGAGTGTTGGTGTATTTTCAGGGAAAATGACTTTTAGTTTATATGTCGCATAACCAAACCCGCCTAAAGTTTCCCCAAACCAATTGGCACCTTTCCAATTCGATGGAACTGTCTGGTAAATGAATTTTGGGTCCTTGCCTAAATCAGATTCAATTTGAAGGCCGCTGAGAGTCTCTTTCCAGTAAAATTCCCATTCGCCATCTAGGTTGATATTGCCATCGCGTTGAAAATCCCATGAAGATAAGTCTATTTTTCCTTTTTCGGCGACTGGTTTGTTTCGATTGGCTTCCGAACAAAATATGACTGGAATCAGAAAGCATAACAAAGCAAATAAGCGGAAAAAATTCTTCATAGTTAGGCTACACAGACTACGAGGATTCGAAGTAAATGAAAAGGAAAATTTAAGAATAACTAACTTTTATTTTCGATGAAGGGAAGTATTGAGAAAGAGAAGAGATCATCACATCCAAAATTTCCTCAGTTTCTTCTTTCGAATAGGAAACAATTTTATCTTTTTTTTCAAAAGGATGAAATAAAATGGAAGAGTCTTTTCTTATGTCGATGATCTGTTTTAGGAAATCGATATTCATGCGAAACCCTCCCACACTCAAATCACTGACACCTTGGAGTTTTAGTTCTTTCCCTAGTGTATCCGCTAACGTTTGATAATGGAGTTTCCAATCTGGAATTCTAAGAACGGGATCAATGCAGATCCGAATTTTCCAACCCGCCTGGATGGCTTTTTGCATCGTTTTGATTCTTGCTGATAGAGAAGGGGTTCCATGTTCGATGGATTTGATCACAACTTCTGGACTAATCGTCCAAGCAAGAATCACATTCGCATTGGGAGTTAGGTGGGAAATGGAAGAAAAATTAGTCGATTTTGTTCTGATTTCTAGAGTTAACTTAGGTTCCGCTTCTGCAAATTGAATCCATTTTTCTGTTGCTGGGAAAAATGATTCAAGAGCAAGCAAATCCGTGTCATACGACAAAGCTAAATAAAGAGAGCCATGTTTGTCGATAAACTGTTTTGTCTCTTTGAAAAAATCTTCCCAATTTACGAATAACACAAGATTGGCGGAAGGAAACATCCCTTGTAGATAACAGTATTCACAATCATAAATACAGTTGAGAGCCAGTGTGTTGTAATAAAAATGTGGATGGGAAAAGTTGGGGGAAAAATCACTCCCTGGATATAAAAACTGATCTTTTTTCTCAGCTAAAATCAATTTCGGTGATTGTTTTTGGATTCTAAAATTCTGTGCATTTCGATTGAAACTATCTTTGTAATGGCGGATAGGAATGGTGATTGCTTTGGGGAATCGTGACAAAATTTCTTTGGTTCGGAAATGATCCCAAATTCCTTCTTCCACGTATATATGAGAAAACGACTTAAACATGCAATCTTCTTTTCCAAGACTCGATGAATGACTTCAGATCCGTTTTAGATTTGAGCGTCGAAATCAAATCCAAGTTTGGGAGAGGGAGAGTCTCATTTGGATGACGCAAAAAATAAAATCGCAAAGATTTTTTTAAATCATGTTTCATGGTCTCAGTAAGCCTTAGACCATTCAATTTGGAAAGAACTTCTGGCCAAAGTTTGGTTTCAAAGAGGTCTTTTTCTAACCAAGGAAGTGGTTTTGTCCATTCTTCATACAAAGGATTTACAAGGTCACCCATGAGTGATTCTACTGTCTCTTGTTTGCAAAACATTCCCTCTAAATGATCAGATACCACTTTGCCGATCATCATATTTTCCAAAGGAAAATAAAGAGATGCCGCTTCAAAAAAACCAGAGCCTTCCATGTCAATCAGAGAAACATCGGCTAACTCATCTATGGTGAGTTTTAAGAAATTGTTTGTTGTTTCTTGTTTTGCCACGGGACGATCAAACGTGGTTAGATGAGTTTCTTTTGAAAATTGAGAGGAAAGAATCCTTTCTGGATAAAACTCTTTTTTTGAGGCGTAGTCCTTGATTTTATGAATCCAAAAAAACTCGCCGAGTTTCCAGCCTGGTTCGTTTGCTCCTGCAATTCCTAAATTCCATACTTTCATTTGTTTTCGTTCTTCTTTCGAAAGCATCTGGGCAAATTCAGATACAGCGAGTGCCATCGCCATTTTCCCTATGCCCGAGATGATGATGGATTCGGTTTCGTTTTGGTAGATTCGAAATCTACCCTGGTGTTGTATTGGTTTGGCGTTTGTTTTTTCGATCCAAGGTTTTGCTTCAGGGAGAACGGCAAAAAACAAGGATGGCATAGTCTAATCTTCTGAGAGGGGGGTCTTGTGCAAAGAAAAGTTTTGTTTGCTATTTTTCTATTTGTTGGGTTTAGTCTGTATGCTGGAGGAAAAAAAATGACATTTCATGATTTAAAGTCCGTAACCATCCAAGGGAAGGAAATTTCTCTAAAAGAATATAAGGGTCATCCTGTTCTTGTTGTGAATGTTGCATCTAAGTGTGGTTATACGCCTCAATACGAAGGGTTGGAAAAACTCCATTTGGCATACAAAGACAAAGGTTTAAAAGTGATTGGTTTTCCTTCGAATGACTTTGGAGGTCAGGAACCAGGAACAGAAGCACAAATTGCCGAGTTTTGTAAGCTCAATTTCGGTGTAAGTTTTGATTTGATGAAGAAGACAAAAGTCCTTGGAAACGACAAAGACCCTGTGTATCAATTCTTAACAGAAAATGCAAAAGAGAAGGGCGATGTGAAATGGAATTTTGAGAAGTTTCTCATAGACAAAGACGGAAAAGTTGTAAATCGTTTTCCTTCTGCCACAAAACCAGAAAGTGCCGAGCTGAAACAAGCCATTGAAAGTATCCTATAATAAAAAACTTTCTGTTTTCCTGATTCTACTGTTCACCTGCACATTGTTTGGGCAAGAAGTTCCAACCAATGTGCAAATAATTCGAACCAAAACCTCGGATACAGTTTCGATCGAAGACGTCTTAGAAGAGATCGACAAGTTTGATGTCATCGTTCTTGGGGAAGAGCATGATAACGAAGACTTACATCGGTTTTACGAACGTTTGGTTCGTTCACTCATCACAAAACAAACCATAAGTTTGTCTCTAGAAATGTTAGAAAAAGACCAACAGATGGTAGTAGATGAATACGTAAATGGAACCATTTCTGAATCTCAGTTTTTAACTTCACTTGTTCACTGGAAAAATTTCAAAACCGATTATTTGCCTCTCGTTAACCTTGCCAAAGAGAAAAAATGCAGAGTTATCGCCGCAAATCCTCCCAGGAGGTATGTGAATCTCATATCGAAAAAGGGGCTTCTCGCCTACCGAGACTTTTCTTCTGATGCGTTATCCTATTTACCGCACGCCTATACCTTGGAAAAATATCTCACTTCAGACTACAAACAACGATTAGCTGAACTTTTTGGTGGGGACGAACACGCAAGTCATTCTTCGATCAATGTAAATGGGATGATCCTGGGGCAGGCCACCTGGGACCAAGGTATGGCGGATGCCATTTCCCAGGAGAGATTCAAAACAGGTAAAAAAATGATCCATTTGAATGGGCGTTTTCACTCTGATCGTAATGGCGGAGTGGTGACGAGGTTACGCGAAATGGGTCATTCCGTCCTTGTTTTCTCAGGATTTCAGAAAGGAAGAGAAAGTGGGGGAGATTTTATAAAAATCGCTGATTTTGTAATTTTAACAAACGACCGATAAGAATAGGGAGAACCTATGTCGGCACCTTCTCTAAAATACCTTTGTCCCCATTGCCAAAAAGCATCCCGTCTGCCTGAACCAACTCCAAAAGTTGGTAAATATCAGCTAACGTGCGCTCACTGTGGAGAAAAGGTAGTTTTACAATTCATGGATTATCGCTTTGAGATTGTCCAAATCCTTCCCAGTGCCAAAGAAGAAACCGCACAGTCGTATCATAGTTTTAAGATTCCAATGCCGAGTATTTCCCAATCGGCTGAAGAACCCAAATCAGAGAAATGGTTCAAGGGAAGTTCTAAACCTTTTTTTGAAAAGAAGGTCGTTTGGGAAAAAGAACCAAAAAAACAGAGTTCAAAATTCCAAACAAATCCATTCAGGCTTTCTAGAAGACAACCAAGTACGAAAAAGAATACATCACCATTTTCTTACTTAAAAGTGGCGTTTGCCATCACTTCACTTTTTCTATTTTTATTCATAGTTAGTTTTTCCTATTTTGTCGCTGGTGTGCTCGTTACGAAAAAAGAGGTTCCCATTTACTTGGAATCTTTATCAAAAAACATTCCCACAAAAATTTTGGATCGAAATGGACAAGTGGTCAGCGAAATTTTTCAGAAACGAACGTCTACATTGCGACTACAAGACTATCCTGAGGATATGATCTCCATTTTATTAAACATTGAAGATCAAAAGTTTTTCTTTCATGGTGGAATTGATTATTCAGCGATTTTACGAGCATTCTTTAAGAACATCATCAATTTAAGTTATAAACAAGGTGCTTCCACAATCACGCAACAGTTAGCGCGAATTATATTAGATGATCGTCGCAAGAGTTTAAATCGTAAATGGAGAGAAGCACAACTTGCATTTGCCTTAGAATCTGTCTTAACGAAAGAACAAATTTTAGAAACCTACATGAACCATGTCTATTTGGGTCATGGAGCTTTTGGATTTGGGGAAGGGATTAAGTTTTACTTTCAAAAAAATCCAATGGAGCTATCGAAAGAGGAAATGGTATTGCTTGCTTCATTGCCATCAGCTCCAAACAAATACTCTCCTTTGAAAAATCCTGAAGATTCTTATACTCGAGTTCGCGCTATTTTGAATATGTTTCGCAATCGAGGTATATATCCCAATTTAGATCGAGATAAGTTTGTTAGTTTTTACCATAACTTATCCACAAGATCACCTAATGAAACTGTATTCGGCTCTCGTCATGACATAGCTCCTTATGTGACTGAGCATGTTCGCGCGATTCTTTCTTCTTTAGAAGGAGAAAAGAATATTTACGAAAGTGGTGGATATACTGTAGAAACCACTCTTGATAAAAATGCCCAAGAGTTAATTGGTCCAATTGTGCGTGAATACTTATCAAAAAGTAAACGTTCTGGTAAAATCCAAAAAAAACGAGTCAGGTTAAAACCAGAGTCTCCTATGGATCTTGCTTTCCGCCAAAGAATGGAAGAGATTTCTCTTTTGAACGAATTTGTCTGGAACCCAGACCAATTGGAAGGAGATAAAGATCAAAGTATCGTCCAAGCCGCAATTGTTGGAATTCAGCCAAACACGGGTCAGGTTTTGTTTTTGCATGGCGGAGATGAGTTTAATTCTTCCAATCAATTCAATCGTGCGACCCAAATGCGGAGACAAACGGGAAGTTCCATCAAGGCAGTGTTATATGCATCAGCCATTGACTCAGGTTCTATTCATGCAGGTATGAAAATCCTAGATGCGCCTTTGTATTATCGTGGAGGTGGAGGAAAGGAATGGGCTCCTGAAAACTTAGGTGGGAGTTTTGATGGAGAAATTTCACTTCGCACAGCCCTAGTAAAATCTAAAAATACGGCAGCAGTTCAAGTGGCTGAGCGACTTGGAAGTTCTGGTATTGAGAAGTATTTTACAAAATTCTTTTTTCCGAATGAATCAGAGAAAAAAAATCGATTCCGAGGTGATTTATCCTTAGCACTCGGAACACTCGAAATTTCACCACTTGAGATGGCTTCTGCCTTTACTAGTTTTGTCAACCAAGGAACAATCAAAAGACCTTACCTCATCCAAAGGATAAAAAATGCCAAAGGAAACGTGTTGTACGAAGTTGGAGCAAGTGATGAGTTTAAATTAAAATTACCTGAAGAAAGACAAGTGATACGTCCTGACACGGCAGAAGTCATGGTTTCCTTACTTCGTGATAGTGGAAGAGCCAGTGGAGTGAGAAACGGTGGTTATGTGGGAGATTTAATCGGGAAAACCGGAACTACCAATGATTATAAAGATGCTTGGTTTGTAGGAGCAAGGCCTGACATCTCACTTGCGGTTTGGGTTGGGTATGACAATCCAAAATTTGGGATGGGTGCAAGTGGACTCGGAGGGGCCGTTGCGGCACCTCTCTGGGGAGAAATCATGGCGATCATTGACAAAAAAAGTATCCTTCCAAAAATTCAGTTTAGTGCTCCCGTATATGCAAAAGCTTATAAGGTATGTACGATTACAGGTAAACAGGCGTTAGCTTCTTGCCCAAGTACACAAGAATTATATTTATCTGATTATCCTCCCGATGGACCTTGCACAGAGGATCACAAATCCGTTTCTTCCGAACCAAAAGACTTAATGAAAGGATTGTATTAATTGTTTTTTTCTAAAAGAAATCATTCTCTTTCTAACACCTTTTTTTTATGGATTGGAACCGTATTGTGTCTTGGATTCTACCAACCCATATTAGCTGGGACTTACGAAGAAGCGTATGAAATGGAACAAACAAATACGTTATTTGCGATTCCCTTATATGAAAAGGCACTTACGACAAAACCAACAGGTAAATTACAAAAGGCAGTTGTTTCTCGTTTATTTTTTCTCTATAAAAAACACTCCAAATTATTGGATGCTTTGTTTTTAGGGAGTCGGTATCCTTCTCTCATCCCGTCCAAAGATCGAACTTGGATTTGGAACCAATTGGCTGAAATTTACAAACCAATCAATGTTTCTGATCTTTCCGGCACTTATGTTTTTGCGGTTAAAGCAAATGTAGAAAATGCAACTGAATTGAAGGAACATTTAAAGATTCAAAACCTGCCCAAGTTGTATGAATTTGCTTCCATTCTTCTATTAAAAAGAAAACAATATAACGTGATTCTTTCTCTTTATGAGGAGAATCCAAACATGTTTCCTTCCCCTCTTTTTCCTGGAATCTCACAATTCAAATTAAACATAGAACAAGGTAAAGAGTTCTTAAAAAAGGTTTTGGCAGACAACGATAAAGAACGATCTGACCAAGAAAAATCAGATATTTTGTATTTAATGGGTGTTCATTATCGCCAATCTAACGAACAAGAGTTATCTGCTAGATACTTCCGAATGAGTGGTAGTTTTTTTGCAAAACCACGAGCAGATTTGGAAGCAAGTAAATCGCTTGTGTTGCAAGGGAAAACAAAGGAGATGTGTTCTACTTTCAAATTTGTTTCTTCCCCTTATGATGAAATCGAAACGATACTCTATTATCAGTGTGCTCCAAACGGTGGTCAAAGTTTAAGGTTTCTTTTGCCAAGTATACAAATTCTTTCAGAACGAGAGGGAAATGAGTTTTTAAAAGTTTTATATACTAAGGATGGCATATGAATCAAGCCAAAACAAATCAATTATTGATTGAGGGACTTTTGTTATTAGTTCTAGTAACGAATCCCTTGTTTTCTAATTTCTTAGTCACTCCTGAGGAGACCATTCGGTTAGAATTTCCATCGAATCTCAGAAACCAAATCCGTTTTTGTAAACAAAATCCGATCCAAGTGTATGGCCGAAACCCAATTGGTTCTCTAACCAACTGTGCAACTGTTTTAGAAAGCGAAGTTACAATGGAGTCTTTTTTTGCAGAGCCATTGGAGGAAACAACTGAAACGCAGTGGGCATTTTATGATTCGATAGGGAAACAGGTTTTTCCAATAGTTGTTTGGGAAGGAAGTGAACCTATGGTATTGATTTCTCTGGTACGTTCCAAACGTGGTCAGTTCGGTGTTCAGTTGCAGAGAAAAAAAGATGGGGCGTATTATTTTTATAGAACGAAACTTTCGAATTGGATGATTTAGAGTGTTCAGCTGTATATGATAGCTTCGCTTGGTCGCCAGGCGCTAATGGGGATTTGATTTGAATCTTCCCATCATTTGATCCAAATTTTCATTCGAACAAATCATTTGATTAAAAAAGTATTCAAAAATCGTTCTTTCTGTTCCAGAATCCTTTCAATTCCGTTCAAAACGGTTTAAACGAAAGTTTCCATGGAAATATAAGTCGATTTATATGCAGATTTTCGAATACTTGTTCGGAATTGGAAAGATACGAATGTTTAGATCGAAATTGATACATAGTCAAAAGAGAAGATTCATGCTTGCGGTGCAACCAAAGTCCCTTGGCGTTGTTTTATCAATCTTGTTTGCCATCGTCAATTGCACGGATCAAAAATTTTATTGTATGGAAAGCGTAAGAAGAGAAGGAGTATTGGAAGGTGATGCCGAATCACTTTGCTTAAGTTACGTGGTTTTAGAGAATTCGGTAAAAATCAATGAAGAACATGGACGACCTTCTTCGGCTACTCGTTTTTTGGCAGATCAAAATCTACTAGGTTGCCTCTACAAAACCATCGAAGAACGGAAATGTGAAAAAGAATCTGAATATATTCCACACTTCGGGTATTAGGATAGATATTACTTTTTATGAAAAAGCATTCACGATGTTAAACGGATGATGATAAAACTATGATTATGAAAAAAATAGCAATCGTGCTGATTCTAATCAATTTTCACTGCGCAGACAGCGAAAGGCAGAATTGTAGAGAAAATTTGGATTCGATTGAATTTCAAAAAATTATGGCTTTAAGTTTACTAGTGCCAATTCGAAACAATACAGAGCAGGAAAACGAAAGTCGTAAAAACTTTGGATTCGTTAACTTTGTTTACGTCCAAAATAAAGCGGAAGAGAGAAAAAAAATCTGGGATAATTCCATTCTGTTAAAAATTTTTGATCCTGAAGCAAATGATTTTGATTGATTTTGGGAAAGGGACAACCACACATTATCAAGACTTGCTTGGGCAGAATATTGAATTGATTGATTTAAATTTTTAAATATGGATCATTGCATTTTTTTTAAACAGTCAGTTTTCATTTTATTCCTAATTTTAAATTTGCATTGTATTTCCATTGATAGTTATCTGAAAAATCGAAAAAATGATGTTATTGATGTTCCTGTCGTTGGTTTAGAAAAAAATATCTACGGAGTATCGGCTTGGGTTTGGTGTTTCGGTGGTGGTTTACAATATGCGAAGAACGGAGTAGGAGTTGGGTTTAGGAGTGGTTCAGTAGGTCAATATAAAACTGGTGGCAGAGGCAGTAGTATTTATATATCCACGCAAGAAAATTCCAATCTTACTCTTAACCATGGAAATTCATTCGTGGTCTTAAATTCAAATTCTCACCTTCCAAACGATGGTTAAAAAAGATCCGACAAAAAAGCTTTTTCAAAATTCAATACAAATCTGATTTTCCCGTTAGGTGCTACAAAGACTTCCACTGGGGAAATTGATGGTAAATGGTGTGATTCTCCAATCTCATTTGAACTTTCTTTAGGTATATATTATGGAGTTCGAATTGGTATGAACTTTACTGAATTAATCGATTTTTTATTTGGAACCTTCACATTCGATTTGATGGATGATGATGAATAAGTCATTTGCATTTCTGTGATATAAAGACTTGATTGGGCAGGGAATCGACAAGTAGGGAAGTTGTCCTGATTCGCCCACCCTTCACTTCGCTATCCTGGCTACGTTTGCGCGGGCCCGTCACCGCTCGCTTTTCCGCATCCATGCGGAAACTTCTCCATCCCCCCTTGATTGTCTTCGACAATCAACTTCGCCTCAGCTTTTTACGAAAGCTTCGCGGGGTCGAAGTCGCTCGGGTTCTATTCGAATCCTTCAACAATGATTCTATAGATTCGTTCGAACAAATGATAAGTGAAAGAGAGTTTTCCAAGACAGTGACTCATTTTCGCATTGCGTGTGATTGAAATATCCGAAGTCGAAACCATCTATGTCACCTGATATGGAAAACATTTGGATTGGACTTTATTTAGGATGATGCAAAGTATCAATGATTCCTGCTTGATTTTTTGATAATTCGATATATCCTTTGACTATGGAAAACGAGTTAGAAAGTTTAAAAAGCCAAATCATTTCACTCGTAAATCCTTTAAAGATCATCCTTTTTGGATCAAGAGCAACTAACACCGCTAGAAAGAATAGTGATTACGATCTTTTAATTATTATGCCAGATGGAACCAATAAGAGGGAAATCGCGCAATATATTTATAAGAAGGTAGATAAAATCAAAATCTCATTTGATATCGTGGTGGCAACTCCTGAAACTCTCAAAAAATATTCAAATCACCGGCATTTAATTTATTTTCATGCTCTTCAAGATGGTTTAGAACTTTATGCAGCATGATGACCCAGGTTCTCCAGAGACTTGGCTAGTTCATGCAAAAAGCGACTTACTTCTAGCAAAACTCGGCGATAGAAATGATATTTTATTGAACCAACTTTGCTTTCATGCTCAACAAACTGCTGAAAAATCTTTAAAAGCGGTTTTGATTAAAGAAAATGTCGAGTTTTTATTTACTCACAATATTAAAACTCTAATCCTATCTTTGCCTGATCGAATTGAAAAACCTAGTTTCTTCGAAGATCTTGCTATTTTAACAGACTATGCAATCTCTACTCGGTATCCAGGTGATTATGAAGAAATTCTTGAGGCTGAATATGCAAAGGCAATTGAATTAGCAGAACAAGTGTTTCAATGGGCTAGTCATTTCATTAAACATTGATTCTCCTCGATGGCGAATCGACGTATAACAACGACTAAGTTTGGGCAGGGAACCGACAAGTAGGGAAGTTGTCCTAATTCGCCCACCCTGCACTTCGCCATCCTGGCTACGCTTGCGCGCGCCCGTCGTCGATCTTTTCCGCATCGTGCGGAAACTTCTCCCTATGGGTCGAAGCCGAGCTCCTCGATTCGAATCCTTCAATTGGTTGTTAGTTGGGAGTTTGTTTGTGGTAAAAGACTTAGTAGTTTGGGCAGGGAAGGAATTCGCCCACCCTTCACTCCGCCATCCTGGCTACGTTTGCGCGGGCCCGTCACCGCTCGCTTTTCCGCATCCATGCGGAAACTTCTCCATCCCCCCTTGATTGTCTTCGACAATCAACTTCGCCTCAGCTTTTTACGAAAGCTTCGCGGGGTCGAAGTCGCTCGGGTTCTATTCGAATCCTTCAATTGTTTGTTAGTTGGGAGTTTACTTGTGGTGAAATACTTCTTAGTTTGGGCAGGGAAGGATTCGAACCTTCGAAGGTAAAACCAGCAGATTTACAGTCTGCCCTCGTTGGCCACTTGAGTACCTACCCGAAGAAGTTGCATGGAGCCGCCTGAGGGATTTGAACCTCCGACCGGCTGTTTACAAAACAGCTGCTCTACCACTGAGCTAAGGCGGCATGCATATCCAATTTTTGTGAAAAGCTGTTAAGGTCAAATAAAAATTCTTTGAGTGGTGGCGGATTCTTACAGAATGACCCTAGATGGCACTGTTTTTTGTGAATTCCCTCATGACTCTTTCGATTTTGGGTTTTTATACTGGATATTCGTTTCGGAAGTCCGATGTGAAAAAACACCGAATCTTCAATTTGATTGGAATTTTGTCCAATTTAACCGCCGCAGTCTATTTACTGTGCATCAAATATCTGTTAGGTGGTATATCGGAGTTTCAAATTTATCCAACAGCGCCAGAATTTGTGATCCATACCCATCGATTTTTTGCCGCGATCAGTCTTGTTTTGATGCTAGTGATGGGATACACTGGTTGGAAAAGAATTCGTAATCTTCATGTAAAATTGCATTACATCTTTTTGCCCTTGTACACGATTGTTTATATCTCCGGTCTGTTTTTATTTCAATCAAAACCGCTTTAAGGAATGTTCATGGAAAAAATTGAAGTCGCAAAGAAATTTGCAAATGATATCCGAATCCAAGTCATCAAAATGGTGACGGCCGCAAACTCTGGTCACCCAGGTGGACCACTAGGACTTGCTGATATCTATGCGGCACTTTACACTTCCATCTTAAATCATGATCCTAAAAATCCAGAATGGCCTGATAGAGATCGATTGATCCTCTCAAACGGTCACGTGTGTGCAGTCCGTTATGCAGCAATGGGTCTTTCAGGTTACTTCCCAGTAGAAGACCTTTTGACTTTTCGAAATATCAATTCTTACTTACAAGGCCATCCTTCGACTCGTTATATGAAAGGAATTGAGTCAAGTTCTGGTTCACTTGGACAAGGTCTTTCTGTTTCAGTAGGACTTGCGCTAGGTGCTAAGTTAAAGAAAGAGACATATAAAATTTATACATGTATTTCTGATGGTGAATGTGGAGAAGGTATGACTTGGGAAGCTGCACAATCAGCTGTTCACTTCAAAACAGATAACCTCATTGCGTTTATGGATCGTAACTACATTCAAATTGATGGTAACACAGAAGAAGTGATGAAATTAGAACCATTGGATAAAAAATTTGAAATGTTTGGTTGGAATGTGATCAATGCAGACGGACATAATATGGAAGAAATCTTCTCTGCATTTGCAAAAGCAAAACAACACACTGGTGGACCAACGCTTATTGTGTTTAGAACCATTTTAGGCAAAGGTGTTTCTTATATGGAAAACAATCCAAAGTGGCATGGTACTCCACCAAATAAAGAACAAGAAGCACAAGCTCTTGCAGAATTAGCTTAATCTTTTTGTTTCGATTGACTTTTTCATTCTTATCACGATAGTTTTTGCATGGGACAAAACTCTTTTCCTGATTTTTACCCGGATGATATCACTCGTTTATTGTATGATTGGGAAATTGCTCCTGCAGAAAAAAAACGTTTTCTCTTAAAACTCATTGCTTCGCGCATTCCATGGCAAATTCAGTTGGAATCTGCCTTGGATGAAGTGAAAGATCCTTATCTTCGTGTCCAAGCTCGTAATTTAAAATCAGAAATTCTCCGTCATCGTTTACGACATTCATTCTTTAAACTAACGTTACGTGGAACAACAAATCATTATAAAGACTTAGAAGAGATGGTGGTTCAGCTGTCTAGCATTGGTTTCCCTGATCAAAACTATGCTGAGATCAAACAAGAGTTAGATCGAATCGCTCTTCGCATTTCTGAGTTATATGATGATCATGCTGGATATCTTACTGATGAATTAAAAGTGCAAATCCTTTGCCAGGTGATGTTCCAAGAAGAAGGTTTTGTTGGAAACATCCAAAACTATAATGATCCAGGAAATTCCTATTTATTCCAAGTGATGAAAAGCCGTTTGGGAATTCCTATTTCATTATCGGTTGTTTATCTTCTTGTTGCACAACGACTTGGATTACCTTTATACGGGACCAATCTTCCTTTGCATTTTCTTTTACAATACGAATCTGAAGGATATTTCACCTACATCGACCCTTTTCATGGTGGTGTTTTATTAGATAAGTTCACTTGTGAAAAATTTTTGGAAGCAAATGGATATTCCAATTCACCAAAATATTTCACAAAAGCATCCACACTTTCTATGATCAAACGTATGTGCCGTAATTTACTGCACATTTACCGAGACAATCAGTCAAAAGAAATGGAACATATGATTAAGGATCACCTTCAGATTCTCGAGAGCCGTTCCACACATGTGGAATAACGAATGAAATCAAAATTCAATATTCAATCTGTATTGTCGAAGTTTGATAAAAATTTGGATGGAATTATCCAAGAAGACATTCCGATTCTCAAAAAAATCAAAAAACAAGTCATAACTTCTGGTGGCAAAAGGATTCGACCCTTCGCTCATTATCTCTTTTGTCAGTTTTTAAATGTTAAGGATGTAAGTTGGCTTGATGTAGGCAGTGTTGCTGAACTCATTCATGCAGCAAGTTTACTTCATGATGATGTGGTAGATAATGCTCCCATTCGCCGGGGAAAACCTACGATTGGCTCTAGTTTCGGAAACAAAACAGCGATTCTTGCGGGTGATTATTTGCTTGCCTGTGGGATCAGCCGTCTCAATTCTCTCGGCAATCCTGAGCTTATGGAAATTTTTTCCCAAGTGTTGCGAGATTTGTCTGTCAGTGAACTATTACAGATGGAATGGGAAAAAAATCCAAAAATTACGCTGAAGATTTATGACCAAATCATCTACGGAAAAACTGCATCTCTGTTCGGCGTTTGTACAGAAGCTGCCGCGATTTTAGCTAAGAAATCGAATGCAGAGAGAAAACAGTTTCGCCAATTCGGTGTTAGACTAGGAAAACTGTTTCAGAAAAAAGATGATTGTTTGGATTATTTTGAGGATTCCAAAACAAGTGGTAAAGAGTTCCTTAAGGATTTTAAAAATGGACTTTATACCTATCCTGTTTTGGTATTGAGAACAAAGTTAAATTTAATTGAGAAATCAAAATTACAGAAAATGTTTCAAAAAGAAAATCGCGATGTTAAAGATGAATCCGTCATTTTAGAAATGATGGATTCCAAAAACATCTCAAACCTATTGCACAAAGAATTAGAAGCTGAAAAAAATGACCTTTTACAGTTTTTATTTCAATTTCCTAAAACAGAAGAACGAGAACTTTTCATCGAACAATTAAATCGACTGACTTAGTTCATATTTTTTATTTCATCTCATAAGGATCGATCAATTCAATCGCGGGAAGTGTGATGGTAAAACAGGTTCTTCCTGGTTCCGATTCAAGTGATATGGTTCCATTATGTTTTTCGATAATTGATTTTGTGATCCCAAGCCCCATCCCAGTTCCTTCACCTTGTTGCTTGGTGGTAAAAAATGGTTCAAAAATCTTTTTTTGAATTTCAGTGGGAATTCCTGATCCGTTGTCAATCACTCTAACTTCTACATACTTTCCATTTTTTTCTGATGAGATTGTAAGGTTTCCTTTTTGTTTCATCGCTTCTAATGCATTTAAGATTAGATTTGTCCAAACTCGCATTAGATCCTCCGGCCAACCGAGTAGTGTTGCATCTGTAAGGAATATCTTTTTTAAAGATACCCTGCTTCGCATTCGGTATTGATAAATAGTAATCACTGTTTCGATGTTTTCTAGTAATGTGAAAATTTTACGATGTTCGGAATTCGTGATTCTTGAAAAGTTTTTAAGAGCTAATATGATTTTTGAAGAGCGATCAACGGCAATTTGAATGATAGAAAGATGTAATCGAAAGTTTTTTTCTTCAATGATTAAATCGGTGAGTTTTTCTTTTCCTCTTTGTAATAACAATATTTCATTTTCCTCAAGTTTCGTTATACCAACATCTAAAAATTTTTCTAGAGTGGCTTCATCATAATCCAATCCATTTACTTTCAGGATATTTTTGAGTTCGGCTTTCTTTTCTTTTCTTTCTGTGTAACTAGCAACCAATCCAAAATCAGATTGGTATTGAAACATTCTTTTTAATGTAAGAATTTCATGCTCGGTAAGATTGTCGTAAATATTTTCCTTCGTTCCAAGTTGGAAGGTTTCGTTTTGTTTTGATTCCATCAATGTTTCAATCGAGGCTTTGATGGCACTGAGTGGATTGTTGATTTCGTGAGCAACACCTGCAACGAGTTTTCCAAGCTCTGTCATCTTTTCAGATAGTGCGAGTTGGCTTTCGGTTTGGCTTAATTGAAAAATTGTATTTTCTAATTTTTCTTTTTGCAATTGTATTTCCTTCGTTCTTTCGGAAACCATAAATTCCAATTCTTCGTTTACTTTCGTTACAGTCTGTTCCTTGATGATTCTGGATTGAATTTGGAATTTTGAAACTACAATCGTGAAGATTGTCATTTGGATGGCAGCACCGATTTCATTCGCTGAACTTAAAAATGGAAAAGAGGGTAAATAACCTGTATTTGTGAATATTAGCAATATAGTGCTGATTTGTCTTACTAGGAATGCAAAGAATAATACATGTGCATGTTCTTTTTTTTTGATCAAACAGTAGATTGAATATCCAAAACAAGCAGTGGATAACATAAAACTATTTGTATAAATGAAACGAAAGTATAACTGTAAATCAACGATTGCAACAAAAATAGAAACCAATAAGATATAGATATAAATCGAGATGTATCGATTGAAGTTGGGGTGAAACTGTTTGAGTTGTAAATACTCTCTTAAAAATAAGACAAATCCAATGGGACTTAGCGACAATAAACCGGGCATATAACGATAAAACCACTCAAAGTTACTAAAACCATATTCGTAAAATAATCCTGATCGAAGAACATTTGTAAATAGAATGGTAGAAGTTGCAAACGTTAGAAGAAGTGAAATCTTTTCTCTGAGCAATACATACTGTGCAGCAGTAAACAAACACAATAAAATGCAGAGCCCTAGATAGAGACCTTGC
This sequence comes from Leptospira sp. WS60.C2, assembly GCF_040833955.1. Taxonomy (NCBI): domain Bacteria; kingdom Pseudomonadati; phylum Spirochaetota; class Leptospiria; order Leptospirales; family Leptospiraceae; genus Leptospira; species Leptospira milleri. The sequence goes on from NZ_CP162133.1 coordinate 618,310, forward strand.
CAAAGAGATAAAGATTTTGTGTATTGAAAAAGTTCTGATTCTTTTTGAATTCGAAAATTAACTCGATGAGTGTCATCTGATTGAATTCGAAATCGGTAAGTCCCTTTTTCTTTTGCAGGGAATAAAAATCCGCCTGTGTAAGAAACGTCTGGAAGTTTTTTTCGTAAGAGTCCTGATTGAAATCGTTTGATTCTTTTTCCCTCTTGGAAAAGTTCACAATCCAATTCTGACAACATTCCATTTTCAAAGTGAAAATATCGCGAGGGATCTTCTTCGACTTGTATCTCATAATAATGGCTTTCTTTTGTGAAGCCAAAGTAATAGATCGATTGTGGAGATAGGTTTTTTGTTGAGACTGAGTTAGGGCTTGTGCCTATGTGGAATAATTGGTTTTCCCCTTCTGCCCATAATAGAAAGGGAAAGCAGAAAAGGACTACGACGAAGCGAACCAAATCTGCAGTGGAAAAAGTTTATTTATTGTGGTACAATGTTCGGTGCATTGCACTTTAAGGTTCCACGAATGATCACAGATTTTGCATCTGTTGTTGTGTTTTGAACCAAACAAGTTCTATTATCACTCGTAAAACATTGTGTTGTCGATGTTCCTGAAGTACAATTGACTCCATCTAAAGTATTACAGGAGTTAAGAACATTTGTGCTGGATGAAGCGGTTGTACTGTAGGTTCCATTCAAAGTGATTTCCAGATTGAAGAACGAAATCTGTTGAGCACTTTGTAAGCCAGTGTCGATATTGATCCCTTGGTTGAACCATTCGACGGTCCCTTGTGTCCCTTGCACCGTTCTACCGAATAGACCTCCCGCAAGGACAAACCCTTGTTGAGGATCGATTCTTCCTTGGATTTGTGTGCTATCATAAATAAAGCGCAAATTTAGAGTTTCTTTGGTTTTGAAAATTAGCTGGGAAATCACCGTGAAGCGGGTGTTATTTGTTGTGCCACTGGTTCCACCTGTGCTCCCAGGAGTTGTGCCAGTGGTTCCCGTGCTTGCCGTTGCAGGAGTTGCTTGTCCGCAACTTGTCGTAATATCGCTGTCAACTTCCCCAAGAAAATACAAAGAAGGCTCCCCATCAGGAAATATGGATACTTCTGCTTTGTTTTCGTTTTTGAGACCACAGCCCCAAAAAAAGGATGATAGGAGTAGGAAAACGGAAATCAGTCGGAGCATACCATCCAAACGTGACAGGAATTCGCTATTGGGTCAAGAGGATTCAGAATTTCCTTGGGAAATTTGGTAGAAATTCTAAAGTTGGCGTATGCGACTTCCTTATGGTCTCAATTCCCTTTTTTCGATCCAGGGACCGCGCTCGATTTATGTCTATTCTCTTTTGATTGGGCTTCTTTCTGGCTTTGGTGCGTATGGATTCAATTGGGCTTTGACATGGACCGAATCCTTTACCTTTGGCAATTTGATTGGATACGACCCAGGAACGCCTGCTGGTGATTTGCATTTCCATTCGGTAGAGAACGTAGGAGAATTGTCTCGCCTTTGGATTCTTTTTTTGCCTGCATTTGGCGGTTTGCTTGTAGGGCTCATCACCAGTTTTTTCTGCCCGGAAGCACAAGGGGGAGGGACCGATTCGCTGATCCATGCGTTTCATTTCAATGAAGGGAAAATTCGAACGAAAGTTCCTTTTTATAAAGCGATTGCCACAATACTCACGTTAGGTTCAGGAGGATCTGGTGGAAAAGAAGGTCCAACTGCACAAATCGGAGCAGGTTTTGGATCAAGTCTGGCAAATTATTTAGGGGCAGGGGCAAGGGCTAGGCGAACGTTAATGCTTGCAGGAACAGCAGGAGGTCTAGGTGCGATCTTTAGAGCTCCGTTAGGTGGTGCAATTACTGCTGTTGAGATGGTGTACCAAGAAGACATAGAAAGTGATTCTCTCGTTCCTTGTATTCTTTCCTCAGTCACTGCATATTTAACATATACGAGCATTGCTGGAAGTGGTTCTATTTTTTCCGTACAAGAATATAGTTTGAATGATTATCGACATATCCCTCTTTATATCGTCCTCGGCCTTTTGTGTTATGTAGTAGGTTATTTTTTTGTAAAAGTTTACCATTGGGTTCAGGATATTTTTTCGAAGTTACCATTGCCAAATTTTTTAAAACCAGCATTTGGTGGATTGATCGTTGGTTGTATTGCTCTCCTTGTTCCTGAAGTATTAGGTTCTGGATTTGGTCTTATCCAAAGGATGATCAATGGAGAAGTATTAACTTCCACTTCTTTTGGTTTTTCTGGTCCTTTCTTTTTATTGGCAGTTGCCATTTTTAAAGTATTTTCTACATCTCTTACTGTTGGATCTGGTAGTTCTGGTGGACTACTTGGACCTTCCTTTGCCATCGGTGGTATGTTAGGTGCATTTGTTGGCACAATGGCAAATGTACTTTTTCCGGAGCTCAATATCATTGTGTTTCCCTTTTTACTAGTGGGGATGGGTTCTTTTTTTGCAGGTGTGGCACGTGCTCCGATTGCAGGCATGATCATGGTATGTGATATGATTGGAAGTTATGCACTCCTTCCTGCCCTTATGATTGTTGCAATGATTGCAGTCGTTTTATCTCATAAGATTTCTATTTATCGAAATCAAATCAAAAATAGGTTTTTGTCTCCCTCTCATCATTGGGACATGAACCAAGACATAATGGATCGGATTCGTATCATCGATCATTTTACCGAGTTTCGAAAGTATGCGATGGTGTCAGAACATTTGTCATTAACGCAATTACAATCTAATGCACCAGGAATCCAAGCCAGTGATTTTATTTTGATTGGTTCGAATGAAGAATATAAAGGGATCGTTTCGCTTAGGAAAAATAGAATCCTCCCTGAATATGAACAAGAACTTAAAAATTTAATTACCTGCGGAGAAATTGTACAAGATGTGCCGCCAGTGTGTCAATCCGATACATTGGGAAAGGCACTTCGCATCTTATTAGAATATGATGTCGACAAACTTGCAATTGTCGAAGAAAATCGATGTTTAGGATATTTACGTTATATTGATTTGTTCAATGCCTATCAAAACGAAGTCAAAAATAAAAATAAACAATCTAAATCAGTGTGAAACAAATTCCAATGAAGTCATATCATAAAATTCTAACTTTTGTATCTTGTTTTGTTTCAAAAATTCTTGGAGCATTTCTCGTTTTCTTGGTTCTAAATTGTTTTGGCTCAGGTCAAGTTGTTGAAAAAAAAACAGACCAACACATTAAACCAATTACCATCCCGCCTCAATATCTCAAACCCATCATTGGAAGAGTGGAATGGGTAGAATTTCCGAATTGGAAGTTGAAACTTCGGGCAAGGATTGATACGGGAGCTTTGTCTAGCTCTATCAATGCAGTCAATATTGAACGTGTCACTGAAAATGGTGAAACTTATATTTTATTTGATACTTTTTTGAACGAAAAGCCTATCCGTCTCAAAAGCAAATTTGTTAAAGAAGCCAAAGTGACTAGTACATCGGGAGTTTCGGAAAAGAGGATCATGATAAGTGAAGTGATTAAAATTGGGAAATACAAAGAAGAAACTATGTTTAACTTGAATGATCGTGAGAATTTAAATTATCCAATTTTGATCGGACGGAGATTTTTACGTGGAAAGTTTTTGGTGGATGTGTCTTTGTCACACCAATTAGGGGATTAATTTGGATCGAAAAACATATATCACTGTCGCTATTCTTGTCATCGTACCGATCCTTTCGATTTTATACAAACTGAACGTAGCCGAGTTGTCTTTATTGCCTGTCTCTGTCGATGATACGGTCAACTTGCAAGTTGTCATATCACCAAAAGAAAATGTTGCCCTTTCAGAAATCAGTTTTCCAATCCCAAAACAATTCATCCAAGCAAAGATTTTAAAATCCAATACCAAAACAGAAGATTTAGAATTCCGAGTGCAAAAAAAACAATTTGGACATTTGGGAATTTGGGAAGGAGAGGATTGGAATTCTTCGGTTGGCTATTATGCAAAAATCAAAATGTTACCGTATGAAAATAAAGATCCTGAGCCGGATATTCCAAAACCAAGCAAAAAAACTCCTGAGAAGGAACCTTATTACCTTTCGCTTAAACCATATTCTACTGAGGAGTTGATTTTAGCTAAAAAACTATACGAACAGATACATCCTTATGACAAAGATAATGTTTCTTCTGCAAAGCAGATTTATTATTTTATCTCTGAAGAAATTATCAATACCTATAAGGATATTTCACTTTCTGATACCATTCGGTTGGGAAGCGGTAGCGCCTACTCACAATCCTTATTATTTTCTTTGCTTTGTCGAATGAAAGGAATCCAAGCTCGTACAGTTGCAGGTTTTGATCTCAATAAACAATCCGAAAAAGATAACAAAAGCAAACTTACATTTTGGAATGAAATTCGTTTTAATGGAAAATGGTATTTCGTATCTACTTACAAAAACATTTTTGCAAGTTCAGTAACAGGATATCTTCCTTTATGGAAATCAGTAGAAGAAAAACGAAATCTTGGTGAAGAGCCAGCAACGTTTCGTTATACGCCCTATATTACAAAATCAAATGTGAATCGATATAATTTCAAAGAGTATAGCGAGGAAATTGCCTCAAATAATAGTTTTTTGCGATACTATTCGTTATACAGTTTGCCAACTCCTTTGCAAAACTTATTTCGTTTGGTAATTTTGATTCCTATTGGAGCACTTGTGTTGTCAGTCGCAAGGAACATGATTGGAATTCCTACCTTTGGTATTTTTACACCGATCTTACTTGCCATGTTTTTTTATGAAACAAACCTATGGTTCGGGATTGGGTTCTTTTTACTAATGATTGTCCTAGGATTTTTTGAACGTTATGCTTTGGATCGATTTTACCTACTTGCGGTTCCTCGACTCTCTATTCTACTCACGATTACAGTTCTAACTTTGATTTTGTTTTCGATACTCAATGAAGAGATTTCGATTTTCAATCAAATGAGTGTGACATTATTTCCAATTGTCATCACAACGATTTTTGTGGAACGTTTTTCGATCATGGTGATTGAAGAAGGTGTGATGCATACAATGATCACACTTTTGGGTACGCTTGTGATTGCACTTGTTAGCTACATGATCTTTTTCTTTGGCTCTTTACAAATTTTGTTTTTTACACATCCCGAATTACTGCTCATCGTGATTGCGATTCAAATTCTTCTAGGATTGTATAAGGGTTACCGAGTGTCAGAACTCTTTCGATTTAAGGAAATATTTAAGTCGTGATCTCTCTTTTCAAAAAATTTGAATCCGAAGGAATTCTTGGGATCAATCGTAGGATTGGCGAATTTATATTACCAAACAATCCACGAGAGTTTTATCCACTCGTAGATGATAAATGGAAAACAGCAGAACTCACAAGGCAGTTTCATGTTCCCATGCCGAAACATTATGGTCGGATTGATACATTTGGAGGCATTCAAAATACCAAAAACTTGGTAATCAATCAACCTGGTTTTGTTGTCAAACCGGCGAATGGTGGTATGGGCAATGGAATTTTAGTCATCACCAAAAGTGAATCATTAGAGAATGGGAAGTATCTCTTTCATAAGGCTGATGGAAGAGTATTACTCGAAAAAGAATTGAACCATCATATCTCAGGCATTCTATCTGGACTTTATTCTTTAGATGGGAACTCAGATACATGTATTTTACAAGAACGTTTGGAGTGTCATCCCTTCTTCCAAGAGATTTCCTTTCGAGGAATCCCTGATATACGTGTCATCGTGTACTTAGGGTACCCAGTAATGGCAATGTTACGCCTTCCCACAAAAGAATCGGGTGGTAGAGCTAACTTACACCAAGGAGCTTTAGGTGTTGGCGTGGATCTAATTTCAGGAACATTGACGCATGCGGTTTGCAATGACAAACTGATAAAAGTCCATCCCGACACAAAGCAAGAATTAAGCGGGAGAGTCATTCCTCATTGGAACGTAATTTTAGAAATGGCATCTCGTTGTTATGATATGTCTGGTCTCGGATATTTGGGTGTAGATATTGTTTTAGATGAAACGAGAGGTCCACTGTTATTAGAGATGAATGCAAGACCTGGCCTTGGCATTCAGATTGCCAATCGGATGGGACTTGTGAGTCGTTTGTCTTTGGTGGAGAAGATTCGAGACACAGCAGACGGACCAGAAAGACGCGTCCGCCGCATGTTAGGTGAATTGTAAAAAAACTTAAGCGGTTTGTTTTGCTGTTTGGAAAACAGTGCGGTTGAGAAACGCCATTGTTCCAAAAAGAATACCAGAATATACGAGATCACCAAGAATCGAGTTTTGGAAAAATGGAATCGCCATTACGAAGCAGTGGCGTAGTCCCACGAGATCCAAAGTATACATCCCACTCGTTGCCCAAACCGCAACGTTTGTTACCACAAAGAAAAGAACAGAACCAACAAAGGTGTAACCAAAAGATTTTGAAACGGAAGTTCCGATTTGTTTTCCAAAGAGAACGGAAAGAACCATAAACCCATACACAACTGGCATTAAGTCATGGAATCCTAAATAAAGATCGGAAACAAACATCGCAAGGATGGGAACCACGAGGGCTAACTTTCTGTCTGTCAAATAAGCACCAGAAAAGAGAGAAACAGCCAAAATAGGCGTAAAATTCGGTGGGTGCGGTAAAATACGACTAATGACAGTAGCAATCACCATAAGGATGGCAACAGAAACACGAGATTGGAACATAGGGATAGACTCGTAAAGGGGGGGGGCTTTCGCAAGATAAAATTTACGTTTGCTTCCCGAGTGGATCGGGAAAAATACCAACTGTGAACCCTCCGAATTTTGATTCACCCATCCAAAACTTACTCAAACTCACCAGCGATCTACGAAGTCCAGAGGGATGTCCTTGGGATCGAGAACAAACGCATCTCTCCGTGGTTCCGCACCTTCTCGAAGAATCCTATGAAGTGGTGGATACCATAGAGAGGGGAGATGACGAACACTTAAAAGAGGAATTGGGAGATTTACTCTTCCAGATCACATTTCATAGCCAACTTGCCAAAGAGCGCGGTGCCTTCACCTTTGAGGATGTCGCTAACGGGGTATTCCAAAAATTGGTCTATCGACATCCGCATGTCTACGGAACCAAAAAAGGCATCGGTTCTGGGGAAGAGGTTCTGACCCAATGGGATGAGCTCAAACAAAAAGAAAAAGAATCGAAACAAAAATCGGGAACAAGTTCTAGCATTCTTTTTGAGATTCCAAAAGCCTTACCTGCCATCCAACGATCAGAAAAAATCCAATCGAAAGTCACCAAAAATGGATTTGATTGGCCGAATGTGGGAGGTGTCTTTCAAAAGTTCCAAGAAGAAATCAAAGAACTAGAAGTGGAACTTCATTCCCAAGGAAAACTAACCGAAAAAAAACTTCCCTACAATGAACGTATCGAAGATGAACTGGGAGACTTGTTTTTTTTACTCGTGAACTTATCGCGAAAACTTTCGATCGATCCTGAAACTTGCTTACGAAAGGCAAATCAAAAATTTGAATCTAGATTCCAACTCTTAGAAACACAGGTCGCCAACGAAGGAAAAACCTTAAAAGATTATAAACTAGAGGAACTCGATCAATTTTGGGATAAAGCCAAACAAATCTTAAAAGAAGCGGGTGGTAAGTGAACACAATCGATTTAAATGATATACCAAGATTAAAAGAAGAATCCATGAAAGCCTATCAATGGTTAGTGGAAAAGTATCCTCATTTTGATGATCCAATCAATGTAACCGCAGACGATTCCGTTTTATTCCCCATTCGCTGGAAAACCAAAATTTCCAATGCAATCTTTGAATGGGTCATCTCAGACATGGGTTCCGTCACACTTCGTTTAGGGGAAGTGGAAGGAAACCGCCGAAACCCTGCGCCTATTTTTTATTTGAGTTTACGAAAATCGGAAGAGGGAACCTTGGTTTGGACCGATCCAGACGGAAACTACGTATCTTTTCCCCATCCTACAATTTTAGAGGATGTAAAAACCCGAGTTCGATTGTATTTGGATTCGGCATCTTAAAAGAGAGTTGTGAATGAGTGAATCAAGGAAGCGAATGAGATTTTTATTGAGATTCATTCGAAGTTCCAGAATTTTTAAATGATGATGGGACATTTACAGTAACATCACAGCCTACAAGGTAAGCTATGATGTTTTTGCTAAAAACAGAATCAATCATCCTTAAGATTCTTTTGGTTCAATTCCTACTTTTTTCTCAATGATTTCAATTCGTTTGAGCCATTTGTTTAGATTCACAATGTTTTTGATGTTCACACGATACTTTTGAAATTCTGGGAAAGTAAGACCCAGATCCCAACCCACATACACATCTTTTGTTTTCGGAGATGTGCGAAGGCTTGTTCCACCAGCAATGATCGTTCCGTCTACCAGTGTTAAATGGTCACTGATCGCACAAGCTCCCCCGATGATCACGTGATTTCCGAGAGTCACACTTCCTGCAAGACCAGATTGGCCAGCAATGATTACGTGATCTCCTACCTTACAATTGTGTGCAATGTGTACCATATTATCAAATTTACATCCATTGCCAATGGTTGTGTCAGAGAGAGCTCCTCGATCGATTGTACAATTGCTTCCCACTTCCACATCGTCCCCGATCACAACGCGTCCCACTTGAGGGATTTTGTTGTGTTTGCCATCGGCAAAAACAAACCCAAATCCATCTCCACCAAAGGTAGAATTACCGAAAACAATGAAGCGTTTTCCAACAATGGTATCATCGAAGAAAACGCAATTTTTGCCAATCCGTGCACCATCTCCGATGTGTACTCGGTCTCCAATTTTCACTCCATCTTCGATGATGCAGTCATTTCCAATCACTGAATCTTTACCAATGGTAACAAAATGACCGATGTCAGTATTGGATCCTATTTTGGCACTTGGATCAATCGCAACGTTTGCACTTCGTTTTCCGGAAGGTTTAGTTTCCGGAAAAAACAAACGTATGATTTTAGCAGTAGCAAGTTCTACTTTCGGAACAACGACAATGGCTTTGTCTCCGAGAGATTCTGACGTTTCTGAAGAGACAACGAGTAAGGATGACTTCGACGCTTTGGCTTCATTGACAAAGTTTTTGGAAGCGACAAAGGAGATGTCGGAAGGATTTGCAAGGGAGAGGGAAGTAAGGCCAGTGAAGTTTACATTGGATAAAGAGTCGCAGTTTTGAAATTTCGCGTCTGGGAGTAATGATTGCAGGGTGGAAAGATTGATTGGATTCATCTCCGGTTCCTTATCGATGGATTTAAGACAAGGAACCAGAGAGGTAAAAGTTTGGCGAACACTATTAAATAGTGATCACCAACAAAGTGAAGTTTATCCTTCGATTTTGTGTGCGATTACGTCATCTAAAGAGAACGATCCAGCCCCTTTGATGATTAATGGAATTGCAAGACCAAAGGTAAGGATATGAAACTCATAACCACCTTTATCAGCAAAAAATCCATTTGGTAAGTGAACAATGACTGTTGCTGCAAGCATTGTGCAAAAAATTCCGAATGCTGCTACTCGTGTGAAGAGTCCTAGTATTAGACCGAGGGATCCAAAAAATTCTGCGATGATCGCAAGAAGAGCTAGGACATATGGGATACCGAGTTGGCCAGTGAAAAATCCCATGGTTCCGTCAAACCCGTATCCACCGAAAGCGCCGAGTACTTTTTGAGCTCCGTGAGGGAGGATGACAATACCGAGTGTGACACGAAGGATCGTGAGTGTGATGTCTTTGTTGGTTGCGAGTAATTTGTAAAACATAGAACCTCTTATGTTTAAATAGTTTAATATCAAACTATTTAAGGTTAGGAAGATCGGTCAACGCAATTTTTCTAAAAAATTTATGATTTTTCGTAAACGAGAAAGATCTCGTTTCCTTTGGTGAAATGGTGTTTAAGGTTCCAGTTGTGTTTGTCAAACCCTGGAAGTTCCGTACTCCGATCGGCTATCCCTGCTAAACCAGTTTTTCCAATGATATAAGGCACAATCGTCAGGTAGATTCGGTCGACAAGGTCTGCTTCCAAAAAGGAAAAATTGAGTTTGGGTCCACCTTCGAGAAGGACATTTTTGTATCCTTTTCGTTTTAGGATTCCTGTTACTTTTTTTGGGTCGATATCATCAGAATCCAGAGCAAAAATCTCAGCCTTGTTCTCGAGGCTAGTTTTGATTTCTTTGAGATTGGTTTTTGTGCAGATGACGAGAGGGATGTGATCGGATTCTTCGAAGACATGTTTGTCGGGAGGAAGTGTTCCCTTCCGCACTAAAATCACAGGTCTTGGGTTGAGGGCATTGGGTACGGCTCGGATTTTGACAATAGGATTGTCGTTTAGGATGGAGTTTTTACCAATCAAAACGGCGTCCGATTGGGACCGGTAAACGTCCATTTGTGTTTTGTCTTCTGAAGAAGTAAGACCATACCAACGGCCATCAGGGCGAACTACCTTCCCATCCAAGGTCATCGCCATATTGATCGATAATTTCATGAAATTTTCCTCCGAGAGAGATTCTGCAATTCGCGCTGGAGGATGTGGTAGACTTGCATGGAGCAGGTCCCGCAGCCAGTAGAGGCTCTTGTTGTTTCTCTAATTTGTTCCATGGTTACGGCTCCTGCGTGGATGGCACGGACTAAATCTTCTTCCGTCACCATTCGACATAAACAGACCCGTTTGGGACGCATGAGGGAATTTAAATCGAAAGGATCCATACCTGAACTAATCATTTGACAGATTTACGAAAGGGAGGGAAACTCTTTAATTACTTTCAACCAAGGAAAATTTTAAAACCCTCTATGTCCAAAATCCAAAACCCGGAAGCAAAAAAGAAAAAAAACCGTGAGATTTTTGGATGGTGTATGTTCGATTTTGCGAACTCTTCATACACCACCGTAATCATTAGTGTTGTTTATTGTGAAATTTTTACAAGACTCGTCGTACCGGCTGAGGTTGGTTCGGACAATCCGTTCCGAGTTGGGAATACGCTCTGGGCTTGGGCACTCGCCGCATCGTATCTCTTTGTTGTGGCGACGGGACCCATCTTCGGTGCCATTACGGATTACAGCTCCAAGAAGAAATTGTTTCTCTTCCTAAGTTATGTGGGTTGTGTGATTGCTACGTTTTTACTCTATTACGTGGAACCAGGGATGATTTGGATGGGAATGGTACTTGTTGCCCTTTCAAACTTTTTCTTTGCCTCTGGGGAAAACTTTGCCTCTAGTTTTTTACCGTTCTTAGGTGCCAAAGAAGATCTAGGAAAGATCTCTGGGTATGCTTGGGGAATTGGTTATTTTGGTGGGATAGGTTCTGTGGCTCTGGCAACCACACTTGGTGATTATACTTTAGAAAATTTCGACAACTTGAAGTTAGTTGGTCCTTATACTGCTATCTTCTTTCTAGTTGCTGCAATTCCAACGTTTCTCTTTTTAAAAGAACCACATCTCCCTCTTGGAATTTCCCACAAAGTGAATTATTTCAAAATCGGAAAAGATCGAGTTGTCCAAACATTGAAAGACGCAAGTAATTTCAAAGATTTGATGATTTATCTAGTGTCTCTCTTCTTTACTATGGCAGCACTTGCCATTGTCATTTCGTTTGCTTTCATTTATGGATCACAAGAAATTCATATTGAAGCAGAACACAAACAAGCAATGTTTATTTTTATCCAAATTTCCGCAGCCATTGGTGCCCTGGCGTTTGGTGTGATCCAAGACAGCATTGGTGCAAAAAAGACTTTTAACTTAACGCTCGTTCTCTGGTTAACAACTTGTGGCTTATTATACTTTGTTCATGATGTAACAGCATTTGCCAACTCGACACTCGGTAAAAATTGGACTGTGCAATGGGTGTTTGTTTTTATTTCCTCTCTTGCGGGAATGGGACTTGGCTCCACTCAGTCAGCATCTCGTGCACTTGTTGGGATTTTTAGTCCAGAGTCAAAGTCGGGTGAGTTTTTTGGGATGTGGGGTCTTTCTGGTAAAATTGCAGCCGCAGTTGGACTCTTCCTGTTTGGATACATCCAAACTTTGGTGAGTTTGCGAAACGCATTCCTCGTTGTTGCCTTCTTTTACTTTTTATCATTACTCATTAACTTTTTTGTAGATGAAGACAGAGGAGTGGAAGCCGCGAGTAGTTTCCAAGAAAAAACATGATCGTAGAAGACGAGGACGATTTTGAACTCCATCAGAGCCAAAGAAATTTGGCTCTAGCAACCATTGATGAGTTGATGTTAACCAAGATGGATTTGTTAGATGCCGAGAAAAAGGTTCCTCGTTTTATCAATAATGCTTTGTCTTATTTAAAAAGAAAGTATGTGACTGAGGAGCAAACAATTTCGCAGCTCCTCATGAGTCGACGGGAAAAACAACAATCTTGAGGTTTTGTTTTAGTTTGTATTGTAATCCAAAATTTTTGTAATCATTTGTTTTTGATCCAATTCAATGTTACGTAATTTAAAAGCAGTTTGTTTTGAAATTTTACGTAGCATCTTTTTGTAAGACATCATAATGTGTTTTTGTTTGTCGTAAGGAAGAGGGTCCTTTTCATCATTTAACACCATTGCAATGTCTGGCTCTTGTGATTGCACTGGATCATTGGGCCAAATCGTATCCGAAGTCAAAGAACGGAAGTATTCCAAACGAATATCAGAGTTTGTATCTAATTTTGCTTCTCCCTTTTCATCTTTTTCTGGGCTTTCGGATCTTGGAGTAGGATTGATGAGCCTTCTCATCTCTTTCACGTGGATGGTACCATCTGCATTCACCCGACGAAAGGAAAGGATGATTTTGTCTAAGTCACTAAAATCTTCCTTTGGATAGATATAAGCAATTCCATCATAAAGGAAAACAGTCGGCCAATCAATGTACGATTGTCCTTGTGGAAGTTTAATTTCCAGATACGGTTTTCCATCCTTATCTTTTTTGTATAATTCTTTGTGTTCTTGCGGGGTTTGCGCCAAGTATTGTGCTGCTGTTTTGTCCACACCCAAATCTTGTAATTTTTTCATCTTACGTAGATTTCCAATGATACTGGCATGAAGGGTGTCGATTTCGTTATCACCAAATCCATTTTTCCTTTGTAGATCGATTTGTTTTTGGGTGTCCCTCTCCTTTAAGGTAGCGGAGGCCGGTTTTTCTGCAAAAAGAGCAGTCATTCCTAGTAAGTAACAGAGAAGAATGGAAAATCGTAGTATCATGACATACCTCTAGATGTTGTCCTTTATAGTATCGAATCTTTCAGTGTCGATTCTTGAATGGAAGGAGTTAGATTTTTATTTGGGAAAAAAATCGTAACAAGGACTGGAACAGGTCGTCTTCTGCTTCTTTTGCTTTGGGAATGAGTCCCGAAAGTTGGATGTATCCATGAACCAGGGAAGGAAAGTGACGTTCTTCCACCTTTACACCAGCAGTTTGTAAGTGTTTGGCATAGGTTTCCCCTTCTTCCCGCAAAGGATCAAATCCTGCGATTCCGATGTAGGCGGGGGGGAGTCCTTTCAATTCTTTTGTGTCGGCAAGGACGGGAGAATTTTGGACTAGGAGGCGATCCTTAGTTTGTGGCAAATAATTTTGAATGAACCAACGCATAAGAGACTTCGTGAGGATGTAATTTTCCCCGAAGAGTTCATATGAGTCCGATTCTTTGGAGGTATCAAGCATCGGATAGAGGAGAGCTTGGTAGATTGGCATTTGGCTATGGTTTTTTTTGGCGCGGATACAAAGTGTGGTGGCAAGTAGGGCACCAGCGCTGTCTCCACACACAGCAATCGCTTTTGGAGAGCCACCAAAGATATAAGCTGAGTTTAGGACATATTGGTAAGCCAGCCACGCATCTTCGTGTGCGGCAGGGTAGGGATGCTCAGGTGCTAAACGATAATCAACGGCGATCACAATGCTTTTTGTGTAATGAGACAATTTCCGGCAAAAACCATCATGGGTATCCAAGTTTCCGATGGTCAGACCTCCTCCATGAAAAAAGAGGATGGTGGGAAGATTCCGTTTTTGTGGGTTTGCATTGTAAACACGAATGGGGATAAAGGAAGCACTGGGAGTGGGGATCAATTTGTCTTCGATGTGAGCGATGGGAATTTCTGCTTCTTCAAAAAGTTTCATTTGATCCCGATAGTGTTTTCTTGCCTTTTCAGGACTCATTTGCTCTGTTTTCGGGAGGTATTTAGCAATGTTACAAGCTAGTGCGCAGTATGGATCAATTGGATTTTCGTTTGCATTGTTTTTTCGTCCGAGCGCGGAAATCCAATTCTCAGGTAAGGAAAAGACAAACTGTGCGACTGATTTTTTGATCCCTACTAACATTAAATAACCGATAATTTCTCTTGTAACATTCTATAGATTAAAAACAAACCATAACTATCTAATTTGCAGTAAGCTATCAAATCCTCCAAAACACGTTTTTTTTCTTCAGTTGTCACCTGCTTTTTTATCAATCTCAAATATTGGTAATTCGCATCTTGTCCTTCTCGAATTGTGAGTCCAAAATGACTCTCCCCACTAAAACATGGTAGGATTTCCTTAAGTGATGCCTTCCCGTTTTGAGATGGGTGGTAAATCCAAAGTTTTTTGAAAGGTAAGGCAAGGTCGATGAACATCGATTTGACTGATTCCCAAAAATCCAGATATTCAGGAAATGCATTTGCCGATTCTTGAATGATCAGTTTTTCAAAAAAATCATTAAAAGAGAAGATGGTAATGCCTTTGGGTAAGTCATTTTGCAAATGAAAGAGAACATCTTTTCTCGGGTCACTGCCCACATCATCATGTAGATACGTTTTGTGCGTTAAAGTATCGGTTTCCTCATTCCAAATGTGAAGCGAATACAAATAGGGAATGTGTTGGAATGGTTTTGTGTCTTTATAAATGGGAATGTACGGGTTGATGGATTCAAAATCGAGAAATGCAACGGTTTTTGTCACATTAGAGAGGTATTGGGAGAGGGTTTCTTTCTCAAAATGGACGGTTCCCGTAAGATGTGCTTCCTTTTGGATTTTTTGAATCGGAGAAAGTTCCGTATCAGGCACTGATTCGTACGAATTGTACCCAGAAGCAAACCATTGTTTTGCCATTTCTGAACTATCACGGTATTCAAAGATTTCTTTGGCATTTTCTCTGCCCGCCGCACAATGAGAAGGTGACAAACAAGTTTTTAAGGAACGGCAACTTGGTTTGTTCTCGAGGAATGAAAAACGGACAGAGTGTTCACCTGTCGATTGGATGGTTTCCTGAAAGAGTTTCCATTCTTCTTCTCTCGTTCCAAGTTCCGATTCCATTCTTGACGTAAGATCATCAATGAGCAGATATTCGTCTGGATGAATCGGTCCTCCTTGGTAAACGAATTTGGTTTGGATGCGAATCAGTTTGTAGCCGAGGACTTTCAGACCCATTCCTTCTGCCAATTGTTTGTAAAAGAAAAAGGATCGTAAGATATCTTGTTTAATAGAGCCAATCGGACGGAAGTCCCAAAGAACCCATCCATCTCTTTCTTCTTCGTATTGCAAAAGTTCTACACTCGCAACCATGTTTTGGTAACGCAGTTGGGATCCAAAATGGGATTTCTTTTCTTTTCGATAGAGTTCCGATTGATCGAAACTCTCTTCTCTGTCTTGGGATTTTTCTACCGTAGGTGTGTTTGGGAACTGTTCTTTGCACAGGGTTAAAAAATCACCCCATTCTAAATAACCTCCAAAGGAAGCGGTTGTCGGTTTTGTGACTACACCCTCACGAATCAAATGGAATGCATTTTGGCATTTTAAAAATTGTAAGTATAAAGATTTGGTGATCGGAGTCAAAGGGATATCAAACGAGTTGGTATAAATGTTCCCAATCTTTGAGATAGGAGGCAAACAATTCTTTCCATTCCGAACTACTTTCGAGAAGAGCCTCTGGTAAGATCACAAAAAATTGGAACAATGCATTTTGGTTGGTTGTAATCACTTTGTATTGGTTGTTACTTGTTTCGTACTGGGCACCTTCTAAAAAGGATTTCCAACGATCTTCATATTCAGGATGAATTCGAAACGTGATCTCTGTTTCATCGTGCTTTTTGAGTGAGAGTGGGTGAAAGTTTAAGTCTTCGCTAGTGATCTTTAGGTTTGAAAAGAATTCTTCTTTGGTTTCTTTTTTAACGGTGATTTTCGGAAGAATGAATCTTCGTAAAGATTTTTTACCTCGATCATAAGCTAACACATAGAAGTCTGTTGTGTTTTTACGAATCAATCGATAAGGTTCGATCGTTCTTTCTTTTTCATCATATCCATATAGGATAGTGATGGCACGTTTGTCTTTGATTGCCTGTAGTATTTTTTCAGTGTTCGATGTGTCGATGTCGTCATCTACTCGCTCAGGAACTACTGCATGTTTGGTTAAGTTGGGAATCAGATCTAAATGATGAGAAAAAAGTTTTTGAGACAAACTGATGAGTTCTCTCGTTAACTCAGAAGAAAATAAAACTTTTGATAAATACTCCAACTCTTCTTTTGAAAACTTTAAAGATCTATCGAGGGATTCTTTTTCAATGTAATACGGAAAAAAATCTTCTGATTGGTATCCATATTGAGCCACTTTGATATTGAAACCAAGGCTTTTGAGTTGGTTTAAGTCACGGTAGAGTTTTTTTCTGTCGGATTCAATGTCTTCGTTTTTATAAAACCTCGGCATGATCGTACGAAATTTTTGGAAACTGATTCCTTTGGGTTCTCGTAGAAGATTGAACAATAAACTGAAAAGTCGAACTTCCGTTTCGTTCATTTTCTTTACTTCGATCATGGGAAAATCTTCAAAAGAAGCCATATCTTCCCAAAAAGTTTGTTTTTTTGATTCCGAAAAGTAGAAAATGAAAAAAATTGGAAAAGAATGCGTTTCGTAAGCCCCATCATATCCCTTGTGTTGGTTTTCAACTGTGCCACCTATTGGAAAAATCGTAAAAATGATTTGAAAGACATCATTACCGTAGGAGCAGAAACCCCTATGTATGGAGCAGCTGTTAAAGTAGGTCCACTTCCCATTGGATTTGTTTTCCAAGGAGGAGAATCTGAGATGGGCAAACGTGATTTAGGTCGCGGTGTAGGGATTCGAGGTGGGGAAATTGGTGGGTATCATTCCCAACAACTCGTCTTCGGTATCTTAGGTGGGGAAAGTTTTCATTCGGGTTCTCCTGTTTTAGATGCGAAAGGGAACTGGCTTGTGGATAAAAAAGGAATTCCTCTAACCAATGATGAAAGAGCCAATCTCAAAAGTTATAAAATGAGATATTATTCCTACTTTAATGACCCTGTGAAAGAGCGAAAGGCTCGTAAAAAAGAATACTTCCGAAGAGAACTTACGAAAGATATCGTTTCACAAACTGGCCAAACAGAATTTTTGATCTATCTTCCCAAAGAAGACTTAAAACCATTTGGTTATCCACCTGGGTATTCTTGGAATGTTGAGATAGTCGGTGGAGTGTATGGTGGAGCTAGACTTGGTTTTAATGTGGCAGAAGCTTTTGATTTTTTAGTGGGATTTACCACCATTGATGTGTTAGATGATGATGTGGAAGGAAAGGAAAAACCAAGTTTCCCTGGTTTTCCATTCCCAGCTCCTTCCAGTCAAGAATTAGAACAAGAGCCGGAAGAGCCTTAATCTTTAGAGTTTGAAATCTTTTGCAGTGATTTTGTTTTTTGGGTCAAACGTTAGTTTCAAAAACTTTTCAATCACATCTGGTTTTTCTTTGAGAGTGTAGTATTGTTCAGGAACGTCTTTGTCTTCTGCAAAATACCATGTCATAACCGTTCCACTTGGATCGATTGTTTTTTCAGTTGGTTTGCCAAGAACTGCTTCTGTTTTTACTAGTCCATCACCCACTTTGATCATATCAATTTCCAGTTTGCGAAGTGCTGTGTGTGGATGAACTTTTGTGCTACCTGCTTGTACTTTGTTTCCAGAAGAACAAGATACAAGAAATAACACGGACGCGAGTGTGCAAAGAATGAGTAGTCGTTTGAACATAAACCTTTCCTAAAATGGAGTAGGACAAATTTTACAAGAGGGGATCGGGATTGGCAAGTGTAATCTTTTCCCTTTCTTCGTCGATTCGGTTCATTTTGCTTAAAATCTTTTTAAAAAATGGAATTGTCATAAAGACTAGACCGATCTCTAAAAATCCAAAAAAGAAAGACAGGGCAGAAAAACTATATTCTCGAGGTAGTAGGGACTCGAAAACGGACTGCATTTGAACGGATACAATCGGACCTAACATAAAACCGAGGGAACCAACTCCTGTAAATGCCGACATTGTTGTGGCAGTAAGGCCTGGTTTTGACATCTTACTTGCAAGCATCATGGAAGGCACAAACATTACACCGGCACCAATTCCGCAAATGAGTAAAAAAAGAAATAAATACCAATAATCGTTCGTTGTACCAGACAAACCTAAGAAGATCCCATAAATTGTAGAACCAACGAGCACTAAGGGCAAAACGCCTGTTTTACGAGAAAGTAAAGCAGATGGATAGGATAATAAACTCATTGGAAACAAAACAAGACCTAAGAATACACCTAACATACCGGGATGAAAGGCAAGAGTTTCCCTTAAGTGAATGTTAAAGGAAGAGATGATAAATCCAACGGTAAACCGATCGATAAAGTTAAAAAGAAAAGGAACGAACAAAAATGGATTTTCCCAAATTGCCAATTTTAAATCACTGAGTTTAAAATCTTTTACTTTGTGGATTCCACGGTCTTTTAACATGAATAAACTCATGATCCCAACAAAGATAAGAATTCCAGATCCTACGTAAAAAGGTAACAACGGATTACTTCTTCCTAGAATTCCTAAAGGCATTCCGAAAGCTCCACCCAAGGATAAAAACATTCCTGTGATACCCATAAGAATGCCCTTACCGTAATACCGTTTGTTTCTTGGGTCATTTTCTTGGTCGGCAGCTGAGCTGAGGAGAAGGCCAATGATAAAAATATGGGCAGCTCCTTCTAAAAAACGAAGGAATAAAAAGAGTCCCATGTCTGTAACGACAGTTAATAGAAAAAAGAGTCCCGCATCTAAAAAGCAGAAAAAACTGATGAAATACTTCCTGTTTTTAAAACGATCTGAAATCATTCCCGCAACAGGAGCAAATAGGAAAGAACCTAACATAGGTATGCTTGTGAAATAGGCAACTTCCCAATTCGATCCGAGCAACCGATCTTTTACGATGTCTTTGACAACAGGCACAATCATTGTGACCGGTAACATCGATAAAAATACTAAAGTTACGAGTGTATACGGGAAACTCAAAAATTAACCTGCTGGTAGAAGCGTTTGATATCGTTCTATTCCTATATTTTGTTTTAAGTCAGAATCTAATTCAATAAACAAAAATTTATTCAAATCAAAAGTTGTTTTTGCTTCTTCTAAAAGTTCTGCTTTTTGTGCATCATTCAAAGGTAATGTATCCAAATTTTGACGGTAAATCCCTTTGAATGCCATGAGATCTTCAATCTCCGGAAATTCATAAAAGGCAGTTCCTTCATTTCCCTCGAGTCCGAAGGTTTTTGCCACTACTTTTTTGATGGCTTGGCCACCCGATAAATCTCCCAGATAACGAACGTAAGCTTGTGCTACTAGGAGTTCTGGTTTGGAATTGGCAATGTTTCGAATGTGGTTGATGTAATTTTCGGTCGCCTTGGAAATTTCGCCTCTGAGTTTTGTGCCAAACTTTTTTTGGAATGTAGCGATATCTTCCTTTAGGCTAGATTCACGAAACAAACTGGGAAAGTAGAGTTTGGATAGGATGGGATTGTCCTTGTTCTTGCGGTAGAGTTCTTCCATCACTTGGTAGACCGCGTGGAGGCTTTCCAACTGATAGGTATAGGTTTGGGCATCGAGGCCCCCTCGAAAAATAGCACGGATGTAGGGAACTTTTTCGGTTTCCTCGTGTTTTTGTGCCGTTCCCTCACGTAACATCATTGCAACTGACATAATGGCTCCTAGAGTCTGTGTATGAGAATCATTCTCATATATGACACTTCTCTGACAATCTATGGAACTGTCAAAGAAAATTAAAGGGAATCTTCTTGGTTTGTGGAATTCCAGAATTCGAGAGGGGTCGATTGCCTCTGTTCTGGGTAGAGAAAGTAAGAAAGGAAAAAAATAAAAATGGAAACGAGAATCCCGATGGTAGCAAGCACTACGTCTTTTCCCACTTTGCGAAAGGTATCCAGATACGGAAGGTCTTTGTAGGTGATGACATTCAGAATGATCTCTCGACCTGCCAAGAGCCCGAGAAATGCCCATGTGGTGGACATTGGAATGTTGCTTATGGCTTGGAAAAAGAACAACAAACTGCCATAGACCAAATCAACAATGGTAGCGGCTTTTGCCCATTGGATGTCTGATTTTTCAGAAACCACTTGTTGGATCGTGCCACCGTTCGTTCGGATGATGATGAGAAGGGCGAAGATGAGGATGAGTACAGCCATCAAAAATTCGAAAAATCCCAGTTGTCTTGGCAGAAATACGGCTATGTTCGCCGTGTCTTGGAATAACCAAGCGACCCACAAATACATCGTGGAAAACCACTGCAATCGGGACCAGCGACGTTCCGATACAGGATCTGGTGTATGGACTTCATGGTATTCGTGTGGATCCACTTTGACAAGAATGGCCCAAACAACAATCGCAACGAGGAAAGCTAGCCCATAGCCAAAAAATGATTTGGTTAACATTTGGTCGATGCTTCTGCCACCAAATAAACCTAAGACGAGGAATGTTGTCGAAACGGGAGCACGAAGTCTTGTAATCACCACGAGGATGACTGGAGCGAGTAACTGGAGTAAATTGAATTCTGTTGTTTCGGGGATTGAATCCAATCGGTGAAAGTGGATTTCGCCACCGTGAAGGTACCAAGCAAGTAAGTGGACGAGGAATAAAAGACCACCGAAAACTAGGATCTTTTGAAGCCAATGGACTGATTTTTTACTTTCGATAAAGGTCCCGATGGTTTGGACTGCATCATTGCCTGCCACAGAGAATGATGCAATCGCGAAGGAAAACCATCCGAGATAATACCGAGGAATGCCTAAAAAATAACCAAGAGTGATCCCCAGCATCAAAAGAAAGGTAAATCCGAAAAAACGAATTTGATCTTGTTTTGATGGGTGTTGGTAATCAATTTCTTGGTATTGGCTCATGCATTCATGTAGTGTTTCGCATATCTCTCCGTAATTTCTTTGCGGTCGAAAAGAATGAACACGTCTGTAGTACCAAAAATAGAATCTAGTGCAGGAATTCCACAGATTTTAGCACCTACGCGGAGGTATCCTTTCAAAAGTGGAGGAATATTTTTGGAGATCACCTTCGGATCTTCCACATGATAATTGGCATCAAAACCAGGGAGAACGTAATCAGGATTCGGATAGACTCGGAATTCTTCTGGAGCAATCGCATCTTTTGCTTTTAAGAAACCATACGATTGAGAGGCGACGGCTGCATCTGTGGAGTGAATGGATCCGCAACCCATAAGATAACGCACATTATGTTTATTCATGAATTCTGCAAGACCTTGCCATAATAGGGAAATGACTGATCCGTCTCTGTATTCAGGATGCACACAAGAACGACCTACTTCTGCGATTTCATCTGGTAAGTTGTAAATTGATGTAATATCAAATTCATTTTCGCTATAAAAACCGATTCCGTTTTTTGCATTTTGGCGAGTTAGGATTCGGTAGGTACCCACGATTTTCTTGTCTTCCGTGGATTTATCAATCACGATCAAGTGGTGGCAGTATAAATCATATTCATCCCGATCTTTTCTAGTAGCAGAAGACTGTGGCAAACCTTCTCCCATTTCTAAGTTAAACACTTCGTAACGTAAGGCAAGTGCTCTTTCAATTTCGAGTTGGTTTTCTGCTAAACGAACTTCTAGGATCCGTTCTGTTTTGTTTAATGTATTTTGTTTCATAGGACTTTGTTTCCTCTTGTTTATCTGAAACTTAAACTAAAGGATCTCAGTTACGAACATGTGACAATCCTATGAAATTCCAGGAAAGATGATGATTCTTTTTGTGTTACAAATGAATGACAGGAGTTGTGATATGGACTGGTTCTTCAGATGAAGAATTTAGCAAAAAAAGATTTTAATTACAAAAAGTAAATGGAATAAGATTTTATCACTTTAACACTAGCGATCGATTGATTATAGAATGTTCTTTTCTGTAGAGGATGGTTTCTTTAGGGTTTCACAAACAAATTCGTTTTTTCCATAGAAAGAGAATGAGGCAAACGGAGAATAAGAAATTTGTATTTGATGGATGCTTTTAGTGACCATGATCGCCAAATACCCGTTTAATGAGCATGTTTTAAGCTCCGGAACGTTTGTAATAAAACCTGGATGGAACTTTTGGTTGATCACTAGGATTTGGTCTGCTGGAAGTTTTTCGAATTGGAACGTGTCTGGTTTCCAATGAACAGGTTTGATTTTTTTGTAAGATGGGTATAGAAAAAACTCTCCATGGTATTCCGGAGAATCAATGGTTTGATTGGCAAAAGAAAATGTGAGATTTTCGTAAATGTCATTGATGGAAAGATTCGCCTGAAGAGCAGGCAACATTCTGGAGTCGGAGCCGTAATCAGGAACGGTGCCGACTGTAATCGGATATGATTCTTGGTTAGAAATGTTCAGAGTGGGTGGTAACAAAACAAAAATTTCATCTAAATACTTTGTATTCATTTTCCGCACATCAAGGGTATGTAAAAACAAAAGAATGAGTAATGAAATCGATAGATGCCGCTCGTATTTTTTTGGTGTCTTATCTGTGATTGTTTGGATACCCATCACCAAACACCAAACAAATAAAAAAATAACACTTAGGCTCCATCTTGGATACACTCTCTCTAAAGAGTAAATAGGCAAGTTTTCTAAAATCGTAACGGGTGAAAGGGAAGACGTTTTTCCGATCATGATCCAAACTACAAGTCCTAAAAGCCCAAGGACTGAATCCATCTTACGTTTGGTGAAGAGAAGGAGTGGTGAAAGGTAGAATGGAATTTGGCCCAAATAGTTTCCATATTCCCAATAGCGGTATTGCATCTGAGAAAGAGCTTGGGAGAGAAGTGGATGTTGTGAAGATCCAAAAAAGATAGAATAGAGATCAGAGAGATTTAGTGGAAATTGGTCTGGAACAAAATGCCTTCCCACTTTGTGAACCAAAAGAAACATCGGAATCCATTTGAAAGATAACACCACAAGGAGAATCAAACTGAGTGAGAAGAAGTGGTAGATGGTTTCTTTTTTACGATCGGAAAGAAAAACTTCTCTACCTGCCAAAAAAATGACTAAAAATGCAATTTGGGTGATGGTATAAATCGCACCTTCTGATAACAAGATGTAGGCGACAAGGAGGATGGGAATCAAAATCCAATTTCGATTCTCTTTCAGATAAGTCAGAAAATAAAAAACAAATGCTGGTAAAAACAATCCTTGAATTTGGTTTAAGTGACCTGCATAGAATTTCTGAAAAAAGAATCCAGAGAACTGAAACAAACATACAAATAAAATCGGTGTTAATTGTTTTGATTGGTTATAAAGTCGGAAGGATTGGTAATTGAGAATTCCGGCCAGCGCAAAATAGAAGAGAAAACTCAATTTAAGTGCATCAACACTGGGAAGAAAGAGTGCAAAGAGATGTGTGAAACTCCCCAATTTACTAGATGGGTTTTCCCAGACGGGAAAACCGGCACCGTAATAAGGATTCCAGAGAGGAAAAGTATTAAATTCTAAATACGATTTTCGTAAGAACTCAACGTGAAAGGTATATAAATCCCAATCAAATCGACCTAACTGTTCTGGAGATTTCCAAACAATGGGAAAGTTCCAGAGATAAAGAACAAAGAAAAAAACAAGGCCAAGATATGGCCTAATGTGCTTCATCCCAGTTTCCACCAAACTTTCCTTGTGCGACGATTGGAACTTTGAGTTTCATTGCAGATTCCATCTCTTCTTTTGCCATTTGGTAAAATTCGTTTTTTTCTTTCGGGTCCACTTCAAAGACAAGTTCATCATGTACTTGCAAAAGGAGTTTCGAGCGAAAGGATTCTTTTTTGATTTTTTCGTGAATCCGAATCATCGCAAGTTTGATCATATCTGCAGACGTACCTTGGATGGGGGAGTTGATCGCAACTCGTTTGGCACCTTCGCTTACCATTTTATGGGAAGAATGGATGTCTGGAAGGTAACGTCTTCGTCCCAAAAGTGTTTCGACATATCCATTTTGTTTGCAGAACTCAACGATCTCTTCCATGTAAGTGGCAACACCTTTGTAAGCGGCAAAGTATTTCTCGATAAATTCCTTGGCTTCCTTACGGCCGATTTTTAAGTTATTAGACAAACCAAAAGATGTCACACCGTAGATCACAGAGAAGTTTACAATTTTAGCCTTATTTCGCATATCGGGTGTTACCTGGTCTTCGGATACGCCAAAAATTCCAGCAGCCGTTCGTTTGTGGATGTCTGCACCTGATTTATAGGCATCTATCATGTTTGGATCATTTGAAAAATGAGCCATAATCCTTAGTTCGATTTGGCTATAGTCAAGAGAGAGGATTTCGAACCCTTTTTTGGCAATAAACCCTTTTCGTAAGAGCCTTCCTTCTTCGTCTTTGATGGGGATATTTTGTAAATTCGGATTGGTAGAAGAGAGTCGACCTGTAGCCGCAATGGTTTGGTTGTAACTCGTATGGATCCGATTGGTTTTTGGATTCACAAGAGTGGGTAATGTATCTGTATATGTGGATTTGAGTTTGGAAAATTTTCGAATGGCAAGCAAATCATCTATGATGGGATGGGTGCCTTGTAAAGACTCTAACACCGAGTGGTCTGTGGAATAACCTGTTTGTGTTTTTTTTTCGGCAGGAAGTCTTAGGTCTTCAAACAAAACAGTCTGTAGTTCTTTCGTAGAGTTAACATTAAATTGTCTACCTGCATAAAAATGAATGTTTTTTTCATGTTCTTTGATTTTGGTTTCGAACGTTTCCGAAAGAGATTCAAAGTATTTTTTGTCTACAGCAATCCCTTCAAATTCCATATCCGCCAAGGTGTGTAACACAGGCATTTCTATTTCATAAAATAGTTTTTTATGAATTCCTTCTTCCATTTTAGGTGAAAGGGCATTGTGAAGTTGCAATGTTATGTCTGCATCTTCACAAGCATATTCGGATACTTTGTCTGGATCGATGTCATAAAGATTTTGTTTCTTTTTTCCTGTTCCAACTAACTCTTCATATGTGATGGTTTTGTAGTTGAGGTAATCAACGGCCATATCGTCCATATTGTGTCTTCTTTCCCCAGGATTTAGGAGATAAGAAGCAAGCATGGTATCAAAATAAATTCCTTTTAATTCAATGCCATAGTTCCGAAGCACAAGTAGGTCATATTTGATATTTTGTCCGACTTTTTTCCATTTTGGATCTTCTAACATTGGTTTGAGGATCTTGAGCGCTTCTTCTGCAGAAGGAAGTAAGTGACTATAAATCGATTCTGAATGCGAAAATGCCATGTAGTAGGCAACACCTGGTTCTTCCGAAAAGGAAAGACCTAATAACTCTGCTAACATGGGATCTTGCGATGTGGTTTCTGTATCCACAGAAATTGGTTTTTTCGAATCTAACTTCGATATGATCTTTTTTAATTCGTCCAGGGTTTGGATTCTTTTATACGATTGTTTGGCAACGACTGCTGTTGTGACGGAGTCAGTGTTTCCCTTTTTGGATCGATTGGAAGAATCTTCAGTGACTGTTTCTTTTTTTTCCTTTGATGATTTTTTGGCAGAAGGTGTTTCTTCTTTCGAATCCCCATCACTGGCAATTGGAATCCCTGCTTGTTTGGCTAAATCGCGATGTAGGACATTATATCCTTCATCTTTAAAATATTGTACTTTCTTTGGATCATAATAGTTAGGAAGTTTTAAATCAGACTTCTTGATGTCTAGTTTGAGATTGGTGACAATTGTTGCGAGTTTTCTGGATAAAAATGCGTTTTCTTTCTCAGCGATCAGTTTATCAATCAAGGACTTGTTTTTGACCTTATCAATTTTTTTATAAATCGTTTCCAAATCTCCAAATTCTTGGATGAGTTTTGCTGCACCCTTTTCCCCAATCCCTTTCACGCCAGGAATATTGTCGGAGGCATCTCCAAGAAGACCCATATAATCAGGAACTTGTTCCTTTGTGATTCCAATATTGGCTTTTACCCATTTGGGATCAATTTTTTCAAACTCAGAGACTCCACGTTTCCCGCGTAACATGTGTATGTTCTTATCCAACACTTGATACAAATCTTTGTCGCTGGAAAGTATAACGATCTCTTCAAAGTCTTTTGCAAATTTTTTGCAAAGACTACCGATGATGTCGTCGGCTTCGATTCCATTGATTTTGTACATTGGAAATTCGAGTGCTTGTAACATTTCGTAAATCTTTTGGATTTGTGGTTTTAAATCCTCAGGCATTGGCTTTCTATGAGCTTTGTAGTCTTCATAGAGATCGTTTCGTTCTAAACGAGTGCCTGGATCAAATGTAAAGGCAATATGGGTTACATGTTCATCTTGTAATAGTTTAAAGAGCATCCTCCAAAAACCAAAAATTGCCCCACTGGGTAATCCAGTTTTGGAATTGGTAAGATTTGTTGCGGCAAACGCAAAATAAGCGCGAAAGGCAAGGGCATGCCCGTCAATGATGAGTAATCTTCCGCTCATTTATTTTCTCCATACAACGCATCACCCAAAAAGGAGTAATAGATAAGCTTTGTTTTATCGATTGTTTTGGAAACGGAAAATCGTTTCACGGAAGTTTTGTTGAAATTTCCGAATTGATTGCGAAGTTCTTCTGAAGAAACTAATTTATCTAGTCCAAGTGCAATCGACTCTGCATCCCCCACGGGACAAACATAAGCACCTTCATTGTGGTCTAACATCTCTCCAATGCCACCACCATTTGTTGCTACAATAGGCAAACTACATGCCATTGCATCCAATACAGCAGTTCCTAATCCTTCTTCTTTGGAAGTGAGTGTGAAGATATCAAATAACGATAGAAGTGCTGGAATGTCTTTGCGGTAACCTGTGAAAATGATTTTGTCGTTTAAGCCTAAACTTTCTGTTTGGTGTTTGAGTTTTTTTTCTAACTTGCCTTCCCCCACAATCAAAACACGAAAATCAACATTGGTTTTCATCTTTGACACAGCATGAATCAATGTTTCTTGGTCTTTGTGATCGACAAGTGCTGCTATGTTCCCTATGACGACGGCTTTTTTAGGAATTTGAAACTCTTCTCGTAAATAATCATGTGCGGTTGGTTTTGCAAATCGTTTGAGATCGATCCCTGAATAAACAGTGATGATTCTTTCGGGACCAATTTTACTTGCGATCATCACCTCTTTAATCTTTTGGGAAACAGGCAAATAATAATCATTTGCTGGGTGTTGGTATTTCCATCTTGAGAAAAAACTGTTTTTAGGTTTGAAGTCAACTCGTCTCGAAACA
The DNA here is from genome assembly GCF_040833955.1 of Leptospira sp. WS60.C2. Lineage (NCBI taxonomy): Bacteria > Pseudomonadati > Spirochaetota > Leptospiria > Leptospirales > Leptospiraceae > Leptospira > Leptospira milleri. The sequence continues at coordinate 645,855 of NZ_CP162133.1, forward strand.
ATGAGAGGAATGTTGAGGTGATTTCGTTTCGCAAGAAGTGCCAAGGTATGCGCATGTGCTGTATGAGTATGGATTAGTTTGATACTTTTTGATAAACAGAGAGACCGAATATTCTTATATGCTTTTCTATCCCATTCCCCACGCATTTCAATCGGATAAAAATCATATCCATTATCTTTACATTTTGCCTCAAGTGGAGAACCAGGTTGGCCCACAACGAGTTGAGGGATTTTGTAATTTGCCAAACCTTGAACGAGATAATAAAGCTGTTGTTCTCCACCACGCCATTCGCGGGAAGTGTTGATATGTAGGATCAAATTATAAGTGTTTGGAACGGTCGTATTCGAGTGCGATGATGGAGCCCATAACTTTGAACCCTGCAGGAGCTTCGTCGACCATTCCTTCTCCGTGAAACATTACTTTAACGGAGTCCATCATGGCATTGATTATTTTCAATCCTTTTCCCATGTTCTTATGTTTTTGGTCGGAACCATTATAAGGAAGGGTTTCTGGCTTTTTGCTTTGGTGGATTCGTATGTGATCAAGGAAGTTGGTAAAACATTGAGACTGATTGGATCGTAATAATTCTTTGTCGTTGTCTGGAACAGGTGACTCACCAGAAAGTCCTGATCCATAATCCAAAATGTACAATGTGAACTTAGAGGATTCGATCCTCCATCGGCATATGATGGTTTCATCACAGTGGCAAGATACGTTTGCCGCCACAGCATTGGTCAATGCTTCGTCAGCAGCGAGTTCAATTTGCATGATATTTTCAAAACTAAACCCATTGTCTTGTAAGGTACGCTTCAATTCGGTTCGGAATTGTTTGACAGAGGACATGTCTGGCGGTAAGAACATGGCGTACGAACCCGGTGATGGGCTTAGCAGATAGGGAATCACTTCAGATGGTGCTGTCAACGGCCGCCTTTTTCCTCTCTCTCATCATATTACACGAGGGGAAGTGAGAAAAAAAGTCAAAAATAACCCAAGAGAGAACGAATCTGTAAAAAATTTACCTAAGAGAAATGCCTAAGGTACCCGCCAGTTGTTCCATTCGCTTTAACATCTTATCTTGTCCGAGAAGGCTAAAGAGAATCGGAAGTTCCAATCCATGGGACTTTCCTGTCGTGATGGCACGAATTGGCATAAAAAGGGTCCTTCCTTTCTCGCCTGTTATCTCTCCCGCTTTTGCCATGGCTTCTTTGTAGGCATCAGGAGTGGAAAGAGAGGTCCCTTTCACAATCTTGTAAAACTCAGTGACAACTTCTTTCCCTTTGCCTTCGAATACCAATTGTTTGGCTTCTTCATTCTCAAAGGAAACATTCTCAAGGAAGAATTCTTCAATGTAAGGAGGCGCTTGGATGAGACGGTCGAGATACACCCGAACAGAATCCAGAATGGAAAGGAGTTGCGGGTTTTCTCCCGATTTATAAGCATCGGGAATTTGACAGTCTTTCAGGAAAGGTTCTAATGCTTTACCAAGAGTTTTGATGTCTGTGTCACGGATGTATTTATTGGACATCCAGTTGAGTTTTGATTTTGGATTTAAATACTCCGCAAGGCCAAGGAGTGTGAGTTTATTAAAATCAACGGTTTCCTTTTCTTCTTCTTTTAGTTTTTTGAAGACATCAAAGGTCGCTGGAGATTTGGAGCAACGTTCCACATCAAAGACAGAACACAACTCTTCATCACTCATGTATTCTTTTCCGTCAGGGGAAGTCCATCCAAGGAGTGCCATGTAGTTTCGCATGGTTTCACTCGAATACCCTAAATCACGGAACGCAAGCACAGAGGTAGCACCAGCTCGTTTGGAAAGTTTTTTTCCATCGGTTCCTACAATTTCACTGGCGTGAGCAAACCTTGGAAGCGGGAATCCAAATGCTTCAAAAATTAAAATTTGTCTTGGTGTATTAGAAAGGTGTCCCACACCGCGAATCACATGTGTGATGTTCATCAGAGCATCATCAATCACCACAGCATAGTTGTACGAAGGGAATCCATCTGACTTTACGATGATAAAATCACCAATGAGTTTGGACTCGAACTTAACTTTGCCTTGGATCATATCATCTACGATCACAATTTTGTGAGGAGTTTTGAAACGAACGGTAAACGGAGTTTTTTTCTCGAGTTGTGAACTGATTTCTTCTTCGGACAAATCAGAACATTTTCCATCGTAAATGTAAGGAATCCCCATGGCATCCGCTTGTTTCTTTTTGCCTTCTAATTCTTCTGGCGTACAAAAACAACGATAGGCTTTCTTTTCATTTAAAAGTTTGTCGGTGTATTCTTTGTAGATATGAATTCGTTCCGATTGTGTGTAGGGTCCGTTTGGTCCACCAACACCTGGTCCTTCATCCCACTCCATACCAAGCCACTTGAGAGATTCTAAGATGATTTTAAAAGATGCCTCTGTGGATCTATCTTGGTCTGTGTCTTCAATCCGAAGTAAAAACTTACCTTTTTTTGCTTTGGCATATAAATAATTGAATAGGGCAGTCCTTGCTCCTCCGACGTGGAGAAATCCAGATGGAGATGGGGCAAAACGTGTACGAACTTCTGTCATTTGATTTCCTCTTTGAGTAAAAAATCTCCCATTCGTTTGTAACCAAATGGTTCTTTGGTTTTGGTTGTAAGACCATTGGTGAAGGGAGGAACAAAGTATAATTGCAGATTATTTTCTTTATAAACGGGTTTGAAATATAATTTGTCAGTTTCTGTTTCGTTCCACTCAAAACTGAGTTGGTGGTAATCGTAATGAGTGGAAGTATGCTCTGTAACGATTGTTTGGTTTTCTAATTTCGTAAATGTACTGGAAGATGTAAAAAATTGATTAGAACCAAGATTGTGAGACCAACGATTGTCACCTCCAATCTCCGATCGATTTCCTTCTTCCAATAAGATACCAGTTTCCCCAGAAAGTTCAAAGATTTCAATTTCATCGATAGAAGTTTTATTTTCTTTGTACGCAATTTGGTTTTCGAGAAGAGACTCAATCGTATTCCCTCTTACTTCTTTAAAAAAAGATTCTTTATAAGAGAAAACATACTTTTTTTCTAATTTGTCTTTTTGGAACTTACCTACTTTTCGATTCCAAATGAGTTTGTAAGCTTCCACAATATCATTGCCGAATTCTGTATTGATTTTTGAGGCAAAACTTGGGTCATAAGCAATGAAACTGAACTCAATTTTTTCCACATATCCAGTCGATTTACCAGGTTCCCACTGGATACAACGGTAGTGAGAGGAGCCATCTTTGAAGAAAGAGGCATTCATTTTTCTAGGTGATTTGAGAAACAAAACCGAGGCAGGAATTTCAGATTTGGGGTCTCTCGAAAGGAGAGAATTGATGGTTTGGCAGCTCCATCCAGAAAAAAAAATCAAGAACCAGAAAAGCCAATGAAAACGGGAGTATTCTTGAGTTTGTGAGGACATAGATAGGTGCGTATCGCCAGTCTAAAAAGGGAAAACCGCTTGACAAGTCAATTCATCGCACCCCTGTGTCATTTGGAACCATGAAGAACGAAGAACAGTATCCGAAACGCCCCTTTGAAGACCAAGTAAACGATGACCAAAGGAAATACTCACGCTACGTATGCGATTCGAGAGCCATTCCACAAGAAATTGATGGCCTAAAGCCTGTTCAACGACGAATTCTTTGGGCGATGTGGAACTCTGATGCGAGAAACCGTCATACAAAAACGGTAAAAGTAGCAGGGCTTGCGATGGGATACCATCCACATGGAGATAAATCCATCCAAGACGCACTTTCACAAATGGCACAGGAATTTGCCTTCGCTAATAATTATCCGTTAGTTCACGGAGAAGGAACCTTTGGTGACGTACTCGATCCCAATGCAATTGCTTCGCCACGATATACAGAAGTCAAACTCTCTGACTTTGCAAAAGACTTGGGATTTTTTGAAAGTTTACCAGACATTGATTATGTCAAAAATTATGATGAAACAGAAGATGAACCCATCCACTTTGTAGGTAAGGTTCCTGTTGTATTACTCAATAACATCCAAGGGATTGCAACGGGATTTCGTTGTTTCATTCCCGCACACAAACTGAGTGATGTCATCGATTCACAAGTTACGTATTTAAAAACAGGCAAACCAAAAAAGATCACTCCTTGGTACAAAGGGTACGGTGGGGAAGTGAAATTGTCCAAAAATGATAATGGTAGCACTGTGATGTCCACTACCTTTGGTTTCAAAAAAGAAGATGGGAAATTGTATCTTGTGGATGCACCCATGAACTGGAACCGCGAAAAGGTAGTCACTTACTTAGATGATTTGATCGAAAGAAAAGACAATTGGTTAAAAGACTATATTGATCATTCGAGCCAAACATTTAAAATTGAACTCGTTGCCAAAAAAGGTGAAGAACCGTCTGAGAAAGAAATCAAAGAACTGTTTTCCAAAGAAAACAACGAAGTTTTAACCATCAACGTCATCACTCACGAAGGAAAACTTCGCAACTTTAACCCAGAAGAAATCATCAAACGTTTTTGTGATTTCCGCAAAACACATCTCATTCGTCGTTTCAAACGATTGGCTGGTCTTGAAAAAGAAAAAATTGATCGTAACTCCGAACTCATTCGTTTCATCAAAGAAAAATGGAACGAAAAAGTAACAGGGATTAAATCAAAGAAAGAATTTGAGGAAAAATTAAAAGCAGCGAAGTTTGTATACTTCGAATGGTTGTCCTCCATTCCTGTTTACCGAATGACTTTGGAAGAAGTTCGTAAATGTGAAGAAGCCATTGTAGAGGCAAAAACCAAATACACTGAGTATACGGCGTTACAAAAAGATGATAAAAAACTCACCGGTTTTATGACAGATGAGTTGGATGAACTGAAGAAAAAATGGGATCCGAAATAGAGAATTATGGCTCAAAAAACTGAAAAAACCTCAGGAAATTCGCGAAATTTTAAGAAATTATCGAACGTAGAACACGTTCGGATGCGTACGGGAATGTGGCTTGGGCAAAACTCCCTTTCCACATTTGAACAACATTTTTTTACCAAAGATAACTCTGGTAAATATGATATCGTCCACGAAGAACTTTCCGACATCCCAGCCAAACTGAAGTGTTTGGATGAAGCATGTATGAACTGTGTGGATGAATACAGAAAGAACTTAAACGACAAATCCATTCCAGAAAAAGACAAAATGAACAAACTGATTGTTCAGTTGTCAACAGATCGCAAACGAGTTACCATCCAAGACAATGGTCGAGGAATCCCTGCAGAAAATGCGGAGGGTGTTTACCTTCACTTGATGTATGGAGAAAACTTTGATGACAAAGTCAAAGAAGACCACGTAGCAGGACAAAACGGTGTTGGTATTTCTCTCGTAAGAATGGTTTCCTCTTTCTTTCGTGTAAAGACCATTAACAGCGGTAAGGCTTACAAAAAGATGTTTAGCATCCATGATGATGTGAAAAAAGTCATCCGCAGTTTTAAACTATCTAAAGAAGACACAGAACGAGTTTATTTATACTATGATGAACATGGAACGTTTGTGGATTGTCCGTTGCTTTCCGCAGACCAAATCAAACAACTAAAAGGTCCTTGTGACAAAACGGGGATGACAGCAGTGGTCGAAGCGGCAAAAAAAGAAGACCATGGTACTACTGTTGAGTTTGAACTCAATCCAGCTTACTTTAATAATCTTGATACTTCCTTTAACATTAATTTGGTGAAACAATACCTGCAAGACATTGCCATGTCAAACCCAGGTCTGGAAGTTGTGTTCATTCACAAAACAGGCAAAGAGAAATATAAATTCAAAAAAGGTTTTGATGAGATCTTCAGTAACTCCGAGATGGTGTACTACAAATTGGATTACTCTGATAAAACATCTGCTTCACAAATCCATATGGATACCTATGTAGTTGTGGGACAAAACAAAACGCTCACTTGGGTGAACTCGATTTTTTGCCCGCAAGGTGGGTCTGCCATTGAGTATTTGGAAAACAGACTTTGTGATGAGATTCGTAAAAAATCTCAAATTGTCAGTTTAGAAAAGAAACTCAATACGCAATGTACACGAAATGATGTGAGAAGTTGTTTTCATATGTATGTGAACCTTCGCATCTTAAACCCTCGATTTAAATCCCAGGATAAATCTTACCTCATCAATGACTTAAATGAGGACATTCGAAAGTCTGTGGACAAACATTTGGACAAACTTTTGAAGAAAACTGCCCTCATCGAAGAAATTAAGATGGTGATGGAGCGTAGAACCCAGATGAAACAGCTCGAGGATGCTCAGAAAGGCCTCCGTAAGGCGTCTCGGAACAATATCCCTAAGCTCATGCCACCAACAGGCAAACCAAACGATCCTGGCCGAATTCTCTTCGTAGCAGAAGGGGACTCTGCGATCGCAGGACTTCGCCCGGCACGAAATCCAAAATTACATGGTCTTTTCCCACTCCGAGGAAAACCGCTCAACTGTAAAGGGATGTCTCTTGCCAAAGCCATGCAAAACGAAGAGATGAAAAACATCGTTGCGATCGTCGGACTCCCGCTCGACCAAAAGGTGAAATCCATTGATGAATTGAATTATGATAAAATCAGTATCATCACCGATGCCGATTTTGATGGATATGCGATTCGTTCTTTGATGTTGTCTTTCTTTTATGAGTATTGGCCTGAACTTTTTGATTTGGGTTTTATCAATATTTCAGCAGCACCACTCTATGAGGTGGATGTGAAATGGAAAGATGGTAAAAAAGAAACTGTTTTCTGTATTGATGACGCCGACTACGATAAGTTAGTAGCTCGTGTGAACAAACAAGGAGCAGAGATCACTCGTAAAAAACGAAACAAAGGTCTCGGAGAAACTGGAAAAGAAGCCATGAAGTATGCTGTGGATCATTGTATGACGACAATTACGATTGGTAACAAAAAGACTGCAAAAAACACGCAAGACTTATGGTTTCACAAAGATTATGCGGAAAAACGCCGTGAAGCAATTTCCGAATATTCCATGAGTGTGATTCAAGACTAAGGTTTTTTAAAACGTTCTAAGTTTTCCAACCAACAAACACAGTAAAAACGCGAGAGAACTTTTGTAGTTCTTTCCGTTTTGCATAGCGATCACTCCCCATTCCATAGGTTTGGGGAGTTTTGTTTTTTATGGGCTTGTCCTGAAACTCTATCCTCATTTTTTTGAGACTATGAAACAGAAGAAACAAATCATTTCTCATGCGAGCCATTTGGGGGAAATGCTTTTTCAATCTCGCATTTTCTTCAAACCAGTCCCATTCTTCTTTGTGATCCTACTTTTTGTTTTGGCGCAATGCCAATCGAATGGGGAATCAAAAGAATTGTCTTCATTCCAAAAGAAGGAACAAACTAAAAAGGAAATTCTTACACATTGGGAAACACTTTCTCCCTCAGGAATCAAATCCCTATCTTATATGTTCATGATGAAAGATGGGGAAATTCATCATGGACAGTTGGGAGATGTTACGGAAGGTAAAACCGACCGTTTTAAGATTGGAAGCATCACCAAACTATTTACAGGAATTGCCATCTTACAATTGCAAGATGCAAAAAGACTAAAGTTAGATGATCCCGTTTCCAAATGGATTCCTGAGATCAAAAAAATGAAACCTAGAAAAGAAGGGTTTCGTGAAATCACGATTCGAGATTTACTCACACACCAATCAGGACTCCCTTCCGATTTGGCGAATGGGTTTTTCCTTTCACCAGATGCCAAAGAAGAAGAGATTCTAAAATCGTTTCGAGACTTACCAAAAGCTCTGGTAGGAATGGAGCGAAACGAACCAGGAAAAATTCATTCTTATTCGAATTTGAGTTTTGGGCTTCTAGGAAATATCATCGAACGAGCCTCAGGTGAACAAGTGGAACCTTATTTTCAAAAGAATGTATTTCAAAAAGCAGGAATGAAAAACACAACACTCCTGGAATCCTTAGAAGGCTCAGAACTCATTACAGGTTATTCGGGATATGTTTGGAAAACAAAAACCGTCCGTCCTGTGATCCGTGATTTGACGGCGGGATCGATCTCCACAACAGGAGAAGACATAGGACTTTTTATGAAGGCTTTTTTCAATAGCAAACGAAACAAAGGTCTGTTATCTGCTACTAGTTTTGAAGAATTTCACAAAACACAAAAAGCACCGATAGCCAATTTTGAAATGAAGTTGGGACTCCCAGTGTTAAAAACAAGTTACACCGCCGATGGAAAAATCATTTGGTCATACGGGCATTCTGGATCCTTACCGCCGTTTTTTGCTGATCTATTGTATGATCCGAAAACAGAGGTGGTTAGCTTTGTCGCAGGAAACACACTTGGTCTGCAAACGGGAAAACTCAAAGAAACCAATACCAAGATCTTAGAACTTCTATGGGAAGAGTCTATGGGAATTCGCCCGGAACCCAGTCCAATCCCAACACTGAAACGTCCGTCGGTGGTCAAAGGCGAAGAGGGGTTTTACATTTCTCCATTTGGTATCCATGAATACAAAACGGGAAATCCGCCAACACTCAGTTTGATGGGACTTCCGATGTCGCTAGTGGAAATAGACAATCGGCATGGAGTCGAATTACGACTGTTCTTTGGACTTCTTAAACTCAATGATCCAAAAATCACTGATATGAGGATTGAATTTGAAACTTGGGAAAATCAACCTATCTTTACTTTGTATTCCAAGGATTTACCAAAAGGAACCGCTGGGATTGGGGTCAAATTTTCCCCTGACCATCGTTTCCCTGAGGAACCATACTTTGGAAACTTTGTCACCAAAGAGCCTTATGCCATCATTCCCAAACTCAAACTGGAAAAGGACAAACGTGGATTCCCTCTCTTGACCATCTATTATACATTAGGTGGAATGGAAAACTCCATCCAAGTGCCATGCCAATGGGAATCAGAGAACACGCTGCACATCTTAGGTTATGGAAGAAATCTAGGGGAGAGAGTTATATTGGGAACCAAGGATGGAAAACCATTCCTTCAGTATTCTGGTGGGGAATACCAAAAGGATTAGAGATAAAAAAAGCGGAGAATTGATTTCTCCGCTTTCTGTTTGATGAAACCTCTTTGTGAAATGACAAAGAGTCTTATCAACTAACGAGTTTGCATCGTTATTTTTTTGCTGTAGCGTTAACAGATGGCCCTGTTAACTTTGCAGCTTTTCCAGAAACAGTCACACAAACATCTGGAAAGAAAAATCCATCAATTTGTGTTGTTGTTTTTGCCTCAAACATAATGTCACCATCGGTTTTTTTTATGGCACGTTGGAATGCAGCACCTTCAACGGTAAAGTTACCATACCCACCAGAAGCAATTAAAATCTCTTTCATAACCCAGTAAAGTCCACCAGTCAAAATTGTAGGTACGTACTCAGCTGTAGTTAATTCTGCGCCATTTGATTGGATCGCTACACCTTCACCATTGAACCAGCCTAATTCATAGTTACAAACTTTGGCAGAAGTTTCTTGCCCAATATCATAAGCAGCCTCTGCTAATGGAATGGTAACCAATCTGCTTCGATGAACGGTTGTTGAACTAGTTTTGCAGTTCAACATGATAAACATCACTGCAAACAATAATACAATAATCTTTTTCATTTCCGTTCTCCCTTATTTCACAGGGCCAGTTTTTAATGTAATAGCTTTTGCCTTCACAGTTACACAAGTACTAGCATACACTAAGTAGTTTGTTGATTCGTATTCAAATCTCGGATTCACAAGATAATTTGCACCTTCTACTTTGGAAATCGCGTCATAAATCGCTTGTGATTCAATATAATTTGCTGTGAAGACAGTTGTGACGGCTCCGTTTTTGTTTGTGATACCTGTAGGGAAAATTAAGATTCTTCCGCCACAAGATTTACCAGTAGTGTCACCACTGATAGTGTAGTCTGCTGGAGCAAGTGTTACATTTTCTGTAACTAGTCCAGGAATAATTTTTGAAGTTGAAGAGCAGTTAGCAACAAACGCTACTGCAGCGATTAAAAAAAGTATACTTTTTTTCAAGATATGTTCCTCCGAGAGACTCAGATTAGATAGACGATTCAAAATCAGTCAAACAAATTCTAAATTTGTGCTTCAATTTCTTTCCAAATTTTTTGAAAGTTTCGAGATCGATCTAGGTAATTGTAGCGATTATTTTGTGGTTCTTTTTGTTTTGCTTCTAAACCCTCTACGTGTAAAACGGCCTTTGTTTCCATTTGGATCCAAACTAGCAAAAGTTTTGCTCTGACACCCGCCATACAACCCCAGTCCTGGCCATTGAACCAACCTGCATTATGCGAATAGGCATATTGGATGATGGGAACAAGTAATACCCCTTTTTTCCCTTTAAAATCAAAGTTTGATGATAATTTGAATTGGGGAATTTCATTCGGAATATTGATGTTGTCGACTCCTTCGTCAGCTACTTTGGTTAAGTCCTTTTGGAATTGAATTTGGAAGAGTTTGCTAGGTTGTAATACGGTAAAATTCTGATAGGTTTTGAACTGATTTGTCACGATGGATCGGACATAATTTACGGACTCATCCTTAACACCAGTCTCGTTTAGGAATTCAATCTGTTTGGTGATCACTTGTTCGCCCCAAATGGTCTTTTCGCGGGAAATGCCACCAGAAAAATTGAGATCTCCCACAAACAAGTTTTTGTTGTAGATGTCTTTTTTATTTGTAACAGGAATCAGGTCCTTGAGAAGGAAAATCTCATCGGAAACAAAGAGCTCTGCTCCACCTAAAGAAGGCAATCGGGAGAGGGCGGAACTCCCAGAGCGACACGTGAATAAAAAGGGCAAAAGAAGGGTAAAAAAGAATAGTCTTAGAAAATGCATTTCAGCAATTTCTATGGGAACGGATGGATTCCAAAAGCATTTTTTCAAATGCAAATGGATCAGACTAAAAAATGCTTATCCATTTTCTGATGGTTCTTCGAATCTTTTTTGATTTTTGAAGTGGGCAATATAGGTAACAAGTACGAGTGCTCCTACTGGCACTGCAAAATAGATATGAACTTGGATGAGTCCAGCGATCATTCCTAAAATTCCACCTAAGAATTGTATGACGACTAAATTGCCACCCGTATTGTCTAAGATCATTTTCTCTAAATCATCTGTGTCGAGTGCCATAACCCTTTCTTCGACAAGGGCTGTGACATTGATGTTGTGGACAAATTTTTCAATATTGGTTTTGAGATAAGCCTTTCCTTCTTCACTGTTCATGAACTCAAGCAGACGTTTTTTGACCCAGTCGACGGCACGGAAAAAGTTTTTTTCAATTTCTTCCCAGTTGTTTGGATCATCTAGATAGGCTTGCAAACGTTCGATTCCCGAAGGTAATAAATTTTGTCTGGCGTAGTCACCACTTGCTTCCAGCCAATTGGAAATTTTCCCTGTGATGAATTCTTGGGTTTCTTTTGAATTGAGTCTTTCTTGCAATCCAGCCATCATATCATCCATCATCTTCATAAATTGGTCTGAAGTTTCTGGGTCTTTCACAAATCGTTCTAACAGTTCCCGAATGGCATCTTCATTAAAGGAAAAGATTTTTTTGACACCAATCCCAATTTTTCCCAAGGTGCTTCTTGTTTTTAAATATTCTTCCAAACCTTCATTGAGTAAGTTCGCAAGCTTTGGCATCTCTTCGAGTAAGATGACTCTGAGTTGTTTACCCAATTCTTCTCGATTGGTTTCTTCCGTTAGGTAGTATGTTAGGCGGTTTCTTGTGTATTCCCAAAGTTTTTGAACTTCTTCGGGACGTTCCGCCATTTTTTTCATGGTTTCTTCGGAAAAGTCAAAGATCACTTCCAAAATTTCTGGTCCACGTTCTTTGAGCATGGATATGATTTTGGTAACGAGTAGGGTACGGATTTCGTCGTTGTGGATTGCTTCGTCAATCTCTTTGACAATCTTTTGGATTCCCGTTTCGACGAGGTTTCTTTCGTAAATGTAAGCAAGAATGATGTCAGGATGGAGTAAGTTACTTTGAATGCTTTCTCCTAAGGATTTTGCAATTTTGGATTTGTTTTTAGGAACAAGCCCAGACCATCCGAGCACCTTACCATGTTTTGGTTGGAATAACATTTTGATCGCAAGAAAATTGGTATAATATCCTACCATCCCTGCCATCAGGACAACAAAGATCGCGTTGATCCAAACATTGCCCTCATAGTAGATTTGAAAGCCACCGCAGATGATCGAAAAAAGTACAAGGAGTCTTCGATACCAAGTATCTAGTTTAGCGACATCCATTCTATTCCTCTTCTAACTTTAAATATCTTCCGCTGAGTTTTCGTAAAAAACCTCTTGGGATCAGCTCTGATACAGTGATGGCACCTTGGTTAAAACTTCCTGTGATACAAACTGCCTGATTGTATTTAAGTGCACTTAACGACTCTTCGACGACTTCTTCTGCATTCTGCCACATAAAGGATGGATATTTGGATTTGTTGATTCCTGCCCGCTGGTGGAAATCAGAATGAGTGAGCCCAGGACAAAGTGCTTGTACATGGATTCCGTAATGTTTTGCTTCTTCATGGATGGACTCGGTGAAGGATTTTACAAAGGCTTTGGTTGCGGCATAAATCGCACTCCCTGGTGCAGGTAAGTAACCGGCAATGGATGCCACATTGATGAGATATCCTTTTTTGTTCTTTTTGAATCGGTTGAGAGCAGTATGACTTAAGTGGACAAGTGTTTTGACATTGAGAGTGACTTCATCTAGTTCCTTATCAAGAGGTAAGGTTGCAAATTCTCCCACCGTTCCAAAGCCAGCATTGTTCACTAACACTTCTGCCTCTTTGTCTTTTTCAATGATACTTGCGAGTTCTTCGACATCCTTCTTTTTGGTGAGATCCAATGCATAGTATTTTAACATACCTCGTGACTTTGGTTCTAATTCCAAAATCACCTTTTTTAAATCTGCTTCTGTCCGAGAGATTAGATAAACATTATACTCTTTACCAAGTGCTCTAACAAATTCCTTTCCGATACCTTGTGATGCGCCAGTTACATATGCATTTTTCATTCGATGGGATTCCTCTTCATAAGAACGGCAGTGGATCCGTCCGGATAATAATTTTTACGTCTCTCTAGTTCCATAAAACCTACGGATTCATAGAGTTTGATGGCAGGTAAGTTAGATTCCTTTACCTCGAGGAAAAATTCCTTTTTGGGGAATTCTGAAAATAGTTTTTCTAACAACTGTTTTGCTAGACCTAACTTTCTGTAGTTGGGAAGTGTAGCAATTCGAAAAATCTCAATTTCCCAAGGAGTTTCACAAACTAACGCATAACATTGTGTTGTTTGATCCCCAATCGCAAATGCCACATGAAACTCCAGATGGGTTTGGATCATTTTATCTGTCCATTCCTCACTTGGAAAACAAAGATGTTCCCAGGTTTGAATCTCTGGCAAATCTTCTTCACCCAGCCTACGAAAACTAAGAGACATAATCACATTTTTTTCTTTTCATCCAAAAGAAAGAAACTAAAATCGAACCGATGGGCACAAAAAACAACAGGTTTTCTTTGGTTTTGGCACTAAAGATGGGATTTGTTTTGAGTTTGGTTCTATTTTTGACAGGTTGTGAGTATCTCAAATCTCTTACCGAATCCAGATACCGAAAACGTATCGGGGGAGAACCAACTTCCGAGAAAGATATCGTCAATTGGAAGGAAAAACTGGCCTTAGAAGAGGCTGAAATCGAGGAGATGGAAAAACGGATTCGTAAACTCGTACAAAAATCCAATCAATCAGCCGCTCTTTCTTGGAAAATTGCACGTGCCTATATGAGAGCGGGGTCTGCTGATGTCGGAGTTCGTTTTTATGAAGAGGCTTTAAACGAATCGATCCCCAATGCGAAACAAGGTGGGTTTGAAATCCATTCCTATGAGTCGGCTCTCCCTTTTTTTGAAAAAGCCGTTCAAACAGGGAAATTAGATAAACAGTTGTTATATGAAACTGCGGTTGCCTATGCCAATGCATCCAAAGATATGGGCTGGGAGCCCACAAGAAGAAGTCGTGCCATTGGATTATTCAAACAATTATCAAAACTCGACAAAGATGACACTCGTTTCCCATTTCAATTGGCACTGATCTATTTTGATTCTTCCTTAAAAGATGAAGCTTGGAATGGAAATTTAGCGAATGGTTATGAAGAGGTAGACATAGCTTTTTCTCTCTTGGATCAAATCTTACGCAAGGAACCTTATAATGTTCCTACGCGGTTCGCAAAGGCAAACTTTTTGTACCAAATCGGAAAGTCTTCTTTAGCGTATGAAGAATACACAAGGATCAAATCCATTTTGGAACAGATGAAAGCGAATGGAAACATTCGAGAACCTTTAGAAGAAAATTCTTCATACAAAAATGTGATCAAAAATTTAAACACTCTTGGGGCCCAAAACAAGTCCAATTGACCTAATCTATAGTGGTCGTATCCATTTTGGGTCATCCCAAGGTCATATCGTTTCTTCGCAAAACTAAGCTTTGGCGAAACTATCTTTCGTTTGAAACTTTATACCATGATCTGTCCAAGTTTTTCCCACCAGAAGACTGGACTTTATGGCAAAAAGAATGTGAACTTTGGGAACAAAATAAGGATCCAAGTTGGAAACTCCTCCACTTTTATGAAGATTTCTATCCCAAGGCTTTGAAAGAGATTTATGATCCTCCCCTTGTTTTGGTTTGTCTTGGGAATCTTTCCTTGTTGCAGAAAGATCTAGTCGCCATCGTGGGAACACGGAAATCTTCCCCGATTTCCCTTCTTGCCACTGCCTCTCTTGTCCAATGTCTTTCTGAGAGAGAAAATCTTGCCATTGTTTCTGGTATGGCACTTGGAATCGACAGACAGGCTTTTCTATCTGCCTTGGATTGGGGAATTCCTGTCATCGGTGTCCTTGGTACAACCCTGGGGATCGAATACCCTCCTGGGAACCGCGACCTTTACAAGCGCATTAAAAAAGATTCCAAACAATTGTTACTCTCTGAGTTTTTGTTACACACAGAACCTGCCAAGTGGACCTTCCCCAAACGAAATCGTGTGATTTCTGGTCTTTGCCAAACGGTATACATAATGGAATCTGGAAAAAAATCTGGAACCATTTCGACGGCCACAAGTGCGATGGAACAAAATCGAGAAATTTATGTATTTGATCATCCCAAACAATTTGATAATGAAGGTGGGAAGATGTTACTCAGACAAGGTGCTGAACGTTTGAGTGGTGAGGTAATTACCAAAGAAGCAGTAGTAGAAGAGAAACGAATTTTGAGTTATGATGATTGGCGGAAAGAAAAAACCACCCACTTTTTGAGACAAGAGGGTGGAGGGAAAAATTTTAAATTTATCCTTTAAAGATAAATCCAGCTACCGTTGCTATAACATAAATGATGAGTAAAAACACACCAAACGGACGTTTGATTTTGTCTTTGGAGAAAACAATTCCCAAACGAAACAAAATGAGAACAATGAGCATGGAAGGAAAGTAGAATGTGAAAAAACTTACGGGAGCTTCGAGTCCTGTTTTGGTGACTGCCGCTGCCGCACCCGATACAAAAAGAACGTTCAGGATATCAGCTCCGATGATGTTTCCTACCGCAAGTTCTGAGTGACCACGTCTTGAAGCTTGGATGGCAGTGACAAGCTCAGGCAAACTCGTTCCAAAGGCAACGAGTGTCGCACCGATGATGGAATCAGGAATGGACAACCGAACGGCTGTTTCTTGGACTGAAGGAATGAGCACTTTTGAGGAAAGAATCACAAGGGTAATGGCTACCACGAGTTTGATGAAAATCACCCAAAATGGAGATTCATCGTATTCTGTTGTGTCATCGAGTCCCGCTTCTAATTCACCAGGTTTGGATCTGGACCATCGGATGCTTAAGTAAACATACACACCCAGTAAAATCAAAAAAACGATTCCTGTTCCTTGGTCAATTCGTCCTCCCGTTGTAAACGTAGAAGCGAGGTTGGACCAAGGGAGTGCTGCAAATACGAGTAAAAATCCGCTGAGGACCTGGATCCAACCCTGGCGGTTCACAAGTCGTTTGTCGATGTCAGGTGGAGAGATAAGGATGGCAATCCCCAGGATGAGTCCTGTATCGCAGATGATGGAACCCACAGCGTTTCCGAGTGCGATTCCTGGATTTCCTTCGAGAGCCGCAAGGACAGAGACAGAAACTTCAGGAAGAGTGGTTCCTAAGCTGACAATCGTTGCTCCGATGATCATCTTCGGCACTCCCCATCTGGTGGAAAGGGAAACCGCTTCATCGACTAAAACATCCGCGGATTTTCCGAGGATCAAGATGGAGCCAATGATGACGAGTAAAAGAACGGGTAAGGGAAGGGTTTGAAAAGTTGCAGTCAGAAATGCATCCATGGATAAAGGTCAGAATATGGACTACTTACTTCGACTGCGACTCTTTCTTTATCTCGGGGTACTCGCTTTTTTTTCACCTGCCTTCGGACAACCACGAATCCCCAAAGAACCATCTCTCCCATCAGTTCCAAACGAAGAAGTCAAGGAAACACGAAATGCCAGAGGAGACAAGGATTCGGGAGAACCACGGGTAATCAATTTAACACTTTGTGATGGAAGAACTGTGCGAGGTGAATCGTCTAGCGGAAGTCAGTCGATCTTTTTTGAACACACAAAGGATGGAATTTTATACAAAAAAAAACTGACTGTGAGTGAACTGGATTCCCTCAAAATCGATTCTTGGGAACTCAAATCAAAACGGGAAGAAAAGAAAGGAGTCACCTATGAAGTCCTTCCTAAAAAAATCAGAATCCGTACGAAAAATGGAGAGGTTTTTTACAAAGAAACAGGTGTTGCCGACTTAAAACTGTTAAACATTGAAATCAAAAATAATAATGGTGAGACCACGCTTTTTACATATTGGGTGGATTTAAAATTTCCAGATGGGAAGTGGTATTCTGGCCTTCCCACAACCAAAGGAGACCAATCCTTTCGAGAAGATTGTTTGAAAGATGTTGTTCGAATGATCGAGTGGGAATAATCGAGTGATGGCAAAAATTGTTTGGTAGCATTGTTAGATTGTTTGCCTTCCCATCAAAAATCAAAACCAAATCAGATCCTAAATTGACTCCGAAACCCATGTAGATACTCATCTAACTACATGGGTTCGATTCTTGTTTTTCCTTTCCTCTTTAAGATTCGATCACACAATCAACAAAGTAGGTTAGGTGGCCTGTTTCCGATTTTTCTTCCACAAGTCCATGAATGTCCGTTTCAAAGCCAGGGAATTTTGTATTGAATTCACGAGCAAATTGTAAGTAACGAATGATCGTAGAATTGAACTTTTCCCCTGGGATGAGAAGTGGGATTCCTGGTGGGTATGGAGTGAGTAACACAGACGTGATCCTTCCTTCCAACTCATCAATTGGAACCCGTTCGATATCACGATGAGCCATTTTAGCAAATGCTTCGGATGGTTTCATCGCAGGGATCATCGGGCTTAAATACATTTCAGTTGTTAGGTGAGAGATATTGTTGGCACGATACACTTCGTGCATGGATTGGCAAAGGTCTCGTAAACCAATTCGATCGTATTTAGGATAGGCCGCTGTGAATTTTGGCATCACTCTCCAAAGTGGTTGGTTGGAATCATAATCATCTTTGAACTGTTGTAACTCAGTGACCATGGTATTCCAACGACCTTTGGTAATTCCAATGGTAAACATGATAAAGAAACTATAAAGACCTGTCTTTTCGACAATGATCCCGTGTTCTGCAAGATACTTTGTGAGAATGAGAGCAGGGATTCCCCAGTCGGCAAATTCGCCTTCCACACTCATACCAGGTGTGATGACAGTGGCTTTGATTGGATCTAACATATTAAATCCTTCTGCAATGTCACCGAATCCATGCCAACGATCATTGGCTTTTAGAATCCACTCGTCTCTTTCTCCTGCCCCTTCTTCCGCAAGAGCTTCTGGACCCCAAACACTAAACCACCAGTCTTCTTCTAATTCCAAATCCACTTTGCGCATGGCACGTCGGAAGTCTAACGCCTCTTCGATGGACTCTTCTACAAGAGCATTTCCACCAGGAGATTCCATCATGGCAGCTGCCACATCACAAGAAGCGATGATGGCATATTGTGGACTCGTGCTTGTGTGCATCAAAAATGCTTCGTTGAATAGATTTCGATCTAAGGTTTCCTTTTCACTGTTTTGTACAAGGATCTGACTTGCCTGGGAGAGTCCAGCCAGGAGTTTGTGTGTGGACTGGGTTGCAAAGATCATACTCTCTTTTGGGCGAGGTCTATCGGAACCAATTGCGTGCATACCGGTATAAAAACGATGGAAAGCTGCATGTGGTAACCATGCTTCATCAAAATGAAGAGTGGAAATTTTTCCATCTAACTCCGATTTGATGTCTTCGACATTGTAAAGGATTCCATCATAAGTACTTTGTGTGATGGTGAGAATTCTTGGATTTCCTTTTACCTCTTTGGCAAATGGGTGGTCAGCAATTTTTTTCTGAATGTTCTCCCATGTAAATTCTGATTTGGGTATAGGGCCAATGATACCGAAGTGGTTTCTTGTTGGCATGAGAAAAACAGGAATGGCTCCCGTCATTGTGATCGCATGTAAAATACTTTTATGGCAGTTCCTGTCGACGATGACTACGTCTCCGGGAGCTACTGTGCTATGCCAAACAATTTTGTTGGAAGTGGAAGTTCCGTTAGTTACAAAATACAAACTATCGCATTGAAAAATCCTCGCGGCGTTTCGTTCACTGGCAGAGATGGGACCTGTATGATCTAAGAGTTGACCGAGTTCATCGACCGCATTACACACGTCAGCTCGTAACATATTCTCACCAAAAAATTGGTGGAACATTTGTCCCACAGGGCTTTTTAAGAAAGCAACACCACCAGAGTGACCAGGACAATGCCAACTATAACTTCCATCATGTGCATATTGTGTTAGTGCGCGAAAGAATGGAGGAGGAAGGCTATCCAAATAGGATTTTACCTCTCTGTGGATGGCGCGTGCCATAAACTCTGGAGTGTCTTCAAACATATGAATGAAGCCGTGGAGTTCTTTTAAGATACTGTTAGGAATGTGACGGCTTGTTCTTGTTTCCCCATACAAAAACAGAGGTATGTCGGCGTTTCTGTGACGCACTTGTGTGACAAAATCTTTGAGCTGGCGTAGAGCGTCAGGTACTTCGCCTTCCGTTTCAGGAGTGAACTCTTCGTCGTCGATTGAAAGAATGAATCCACAAGCCCTACTTTGTTGTTGCACAAAACTGGTGAGGTCTCCGTAACTGGTGACACCCAGAACTTCAATGCCTTCGCCTTCTAAGGCCTTTGCAATAGCGCGAATGCCAAGACCACTGGCATTTTCGGAACGAAAATCTTCATCAATGATGATGATAGGAAATTGTACGATACCGTTTTGATACATCAACTCCATAGGAGGTATGTCCCACAGAGAATCAAATGATTTTAGTTTCTAAACTCGTTTTTTCGGAAGGTATTTGTAATACTCCATCTCAACGGTGTTGATGAGATAGGTGTAGTATTTGACTAATTTTTTATCGAACTTCTTTTTGTTCATTTCCTCACGGTAAAAATCTGCCAATTGGCTTCGAAACAGTGCTGATTTCATATCATTCCGATTGATGAGGATGGTACTTGGTAGATCTCGAATCGCAATCTCATCGGGTATGACAATGGTGGATACCGATTGTAAAACCGCATATTCCACGGTGGATGCCACTTTATCCTCGTCTTTTTCTTTGGCGAGGGTCATGTTGTTTCGTTTGATATTGTCCAAATTTTCGTAAATGCGGGATCGTAACGACTTAGGATCTAATACTTTGTCTGTGATTTTGTTAAATCGTTTCGGGAAAACAAAATTGTCCGCTGCCTTATAAATGTGCGAAAGTTTTTCTTCCTTTTTGCTTGTCTCTTGTTCTTCTTCGTAACTAGAAGTAGAGCCAGAAGTATAACTTGGTTTTCCCCAATCACCAACACCAGAATACTTTCCAGAGTTTTTAATATCCTCTCGGATTTCTTCAGTGGTTTTTTCTCTAAAATAGATCGCCGCTAAAAATCCAATGACAACGGAAAATGGAACTCCAAAAAAGATAGGCATCGCAGAACGAAGGTAATATGCACCAGTGATGAAAATCATAGTGCTCACAACGAATGTCAAAATCCCAGGAATGACATTGAATCGTGAACGAATTTCATTGGATCTTTCTTTTTCTAACTCCTCAACCTCCATGTTCTTTACATCAGCATTGAGTTTAGCTATGAGTTCTGGTTTTAGTTTGTTATTGAGTCCAGGATGTTTTGGATTGGACAGTTTGTGGTTGATGATTTTGGCATAACCCAATTGTTTTTTGTATTCTGGATTGGTTCTACCTTCAAACGCGAGTTTGTGGATAACTGCCGCCAAATATCCATGATCTACAACATAATATATCGAACGACCATCAGGAGACTTTTCTTCATAATAAGAATGTTCGGAAAACACATCATCTTTTAGTCGTTTGATGTATTCGGAAACTTTTTCAGGAGAAGTTATCCCTGCATTTGCAACTTCTTCTTCGAAGTTGATTCTTAAAAGTGTATTATGATTCTTAGTATGTTCAGGGATTTTACTGATAACAGCATTTTTCACTGTCCCATAAATATTATCATCTTTTCGTGTTAGGACAGATCCTTTTTCTTCAGAGAGGCGTTTTAAGATTTTGACGCTTTGGTCAATGGTTTCTTTGATCGAAAGGTTTTTGTTATTTTTTTCTGAAGGGAATGGAAAATTTTCGATGATTGCCAAAAACTTTTTTACTTCTTCTTCTGGATTCATTTTGGATTCCAAAGAAGAAAATTTTGGTCTAGATGTGTATTCGTTAAATTGTGCTAAAAAAGATTCATACTTTGCTTCTTTGGCAAGTTTCGTTAGTTGTTCTTTGGTAAAAAGTTCTAATCCATTGAGATGTGCCAAGATTTGATTCACCACTTCAGGCAATCGTTTGAAACTTCCATCTGGTAAAATATTCAATTCATCTATGACAATATGATAATCCGTTAAAATAGGTAAGGCTAGGTTTTGTTCTCTAGCATACAATGTGAAGTCTTGTAAAAAGTCTGGCATCGGGATGTAAGGTAAATTTCCAAAACCTTTTCTCACCAGAGAGGAAATCTCTGCTTCGAGAGAACCTAACTTCGGATAA
The DNA here is from genome assembly GCF_040833955.1 of Leptospira sp. WS60.C2. Taxonomy (NCBI): domain Bacteria; kingdom Pseudomonadati; phylum Spirochaetota; class Leptospiria; order Leptospirales; family Leptospiraceae; genus Leptospira; species Leptospira milleri. The sequence goes on from NZ_CP162133.1 coordinate 667,076, forward strand.
AGCCAAGCATGCCCATCTTTGTTTTTTTGTAAAAGAAGAGAGCCTGGATTGTCTTCGTCCCAGTTCCTTCCTTTTTTGGCACGGTTTTCCAATAATACTTTGATGAGTTCTTGTGAAAAACGGAAACAAGCTTGTCTGTAAGGTTGTGTGTCCGTCTTATTTTCGTTTTGTGGAGCAACGAGCGCAATTTTAGATGAGATCTTACTACCGTTTCGGATGAGATACGGATAAGCATACGCAGCTCTGTTTTGACCACGATGGTCAATGTCCAAAATTTGCCGTAACGCATGGTAGATCGCGTTTTCGGAGCGTCCTTGGGCCCCGAGATTGGTATACTTCCCGAGAGCTTCAGGAAGTTTGTCGACCGTCATGAGGTAAGAGGCATGTTTTTCCTTACTACCGTGCTTTTCGACACGTTTGTGCCAATCTTTCAGTTCGTCTAGGATGCATCGTGCAGTGGGTGTTAGGCTACCAACGGAGTCCGATAAAAATATATAGGATTGGGCGGAAGGTCGATTGGACGAATCATCCTCTTTGTTAGAAGGATTTTCTAAGACTGTGTCTGATAAATCGATGCTATCGTCGCTCATTTGGAGTTTGCTTGGTGGGAAGCGACAATTTCCGCCAGGATTTCAGCTCCCCTGGCTAATTCTTCTTCCTTACGGCAATATGTCAAACGTATGCATTCTTTGGTATGCGAAAAATCAGAGTTTAGTCCTGGAAAGAAATAATGTCCTGATACAATGAATAGGCTTTTATCTTTACAAAGGTGATATAACTCATGATTGGAAACGGAAAGCGAGGGAAACCGGATCCATAGGAAAAACCCACCCATGGGATCGTGAATTTCATAGTCCACACCAAGTTTCTCAAAAGCAGTAGTGAATAATGCTAATGCGAGATCTCGTTTTTTTTCATAAAACGGACGTAAGATGTTATTGGATAGGTTGGGGAGAATTTCATTTTCAAACAGATGTTCCATCATAAACAACCCCAAATTTCCGACAGCCAGATTGTTTACTGCCGCAAAGGAAGAGAGTGTTTCAATGGTATCCTCGTTTGAAACTACAATCCCAAACCGAACACCTGGTAACCCAATCTTAGAAAAACTAAGAGAGAGAGTGCGACCTTCTCTGTAAAAAATGGGTTTTCCGTTGCCAATCAAATTGGGAAAGGGATTTCCATAAGCAAGGTCAATCAGGATGGGTATTCGTTTGGGTATCGTTTGTTCTTCCATCCATTCCAAATCCGAAAGAGGTAACACATTTCCTGTGGGATTCGTTGGTCTTGAGAGAGCGAGAACTCCAACTTCTTTCAAATCGAATGTGTTTTCGTTCAATTCGTAACGAAATCGGTGTTTTCCAGTGACAACTACCTTTGGTGGATAGGCAATAAATACATCTTCCGTAATCGTTTGGTCCGCATAACCAATGTATTCTGGGACTACTGGTAAAAGAATTTTTTTAAAACTGCCATTTGCCATTGGACCGGAATGGAGATTGAGTAAGAAAGAATACGCGTTTTGGCTTCCATTAAAAAAGGCAATGTTTTCCTTTTTCAAGTTTGCATCCAAATGTAGAGATAAGAATTCTGCGGCGATCTCCCGAAAGGAATCATTGCCCGTAGGTGCTTGGTAGTCGCCGAGAAGGGAGCGAAGAGTGGGATGTTTTGCGACACGGCTAAACGTTTCTTGGAAGAGGGCTTCTGCTTCGGGGATTTTGGCAGGATTTCCGCCCCCGAGTAGAATCTCGTCGGGGTGACCCGTCACTTTCCCCAGGTCTTCCATTAAGGATCGAATCCCTTGGTTGTTTCGTAGCCGATTGGCCCAAGAGGAGTAAATTTGGTCCATAGTTTCGGTCATTTTTTGGTTCCATTCTCGTTTCAGAACCAATTTTCCAAGGATTTTATAAAATTATGTTCGCATTTCGAAAAATGAAGTGACATAATTCGTAAATCGAGTATTTAAGTGACATAATAAAGAGGAGTGCTGTTGGATGAGCACCGAAACAATACAAAGACCGATTCGAAAAGAAAAAAACATCGAATTCTTCAAACCAACTCTTTCTAGGGAAGACCTGAAAGGGGTTTTAGAATGTCTCGTGGAAGAACATCTTTCCACTGGCGAGATTGTGGAACGATTTGAAAAAACATTTTGCCACACATTCAAAATCAAACATGCGATTTCCTCTAATTCATTAACATCTGCTTACCATCTCGCATTACTTGCATTAGGTGTTAAAGCTGGCGATTCTGTTCTCCTATCCAGTTATGCTCCCATTTCTGCTTTGGATGCGATCTTTTTGATCCAAGCAAAGCCAGTGATCGTGGATTTAAAGCGAAACTCGTTTCATCCTTGCCCGGAAGAATTTTTACGCAAAAAAAACGAATCTGGTGCTCGGTTTGCTTTGTTTGATCATAGTTTTGGTTCCCTCATCCGAGTGAGTGATTATTCTATCGAAGGTTTGGAAGTGATTGAAGATTTCACTGAAGCGATCGGTGCTACTTCTGAAACCATCACTGTGGGAAAACAATCCAAAATTGCAATTTGTGGTCTCAGTGCTGAAAACATCATTACGACTGGTAATGGTGCGATGATCATCACATCAGAAACCAACTTAGCGAACTCTCTAAAATCCTATAAATCTGGCTCTACCGCCAAACGAAATTTTGGTGAACCTAAGTATGATTATAACTTGGTTGATTACCAGGCCGCACTTGGGATTGAACAATTATCCAAATTAGGTGTGATTTTAGAACGTAAGAAAAAAATTGCATCCGCTTATTTACAAGCGGTTCAAAACTCAAGGCTTGAAACGTATTTCCAAAATCCAAATGAGGATACCTTCCAAAGATTTCCCATCGTTGTCTCAGGACAAAACTATGAAGAAATCCAAAGGTATTTTAAATCCATCCACATTGGAACCCAAAGAACTGTGGAGGAACCTCTCCACCGTGTCTTGGAAGAAAACCACTTGGAATACCCAAATGCGGAACGTTTGTTCCAACGCGGACATTGTATCCCGATTTATCCTAACCTAACAAAAGATAATGTGCAAAGGATTGCTACGGCCATCCGACGCATCTATTGATTGGTGCCAAAACTTTATTACTTAGATTCTTTATTTGAGTACAAACTCCCCTCCCCTCCGCTCAATTTAGATTCCTCCTTAAAAAAGAGGAATCGATGTCTGGAGAAACTTTTTTTTCCTATCACAAATGAAGAGGACTATGTTCTCGTAGAAGAACTTCCTTCTGATGCCTTGTATTCTCATTGGAAAGACAAAGGTCTTACTCCAGGGATACCTTGTCAGCTCGGTGCTCTGCTTGGTGAAGTCACTCTTGTCGAATGGGGCAAAAGACATAACTGGGAGGACGGTGAACTTATCATTGATCCGTTTCAATTAGAGACAGCAAGGTATTTGAATTCGAAAGTCACTCAACTTGATTTTCGAAAAAACCACTCTCCGCTTCTTGCAAAAGTCATCACCTCCGAAGAACACCTGTATGCGGAACTTGAAGAAGCAAAGTTGCCAATCGTTTTGAAAAGTGAATACGGACTGGCAGGAAGAAATCATATCATTTTTAAATCAAATTCTGATTACTGGAAACTCTCGCAAGTCAACAAACGGCTCTTTGGCTTTCCCGTGGTTTCGGAAGAATGGGTTGGGGATGTTCGTTTTTTTGATTTCTCTACACTTTGGGATGTGAAGGAAGGTCAGTTTTTTTATCTCACTGCCACGACCATGTGGATTGATCCTGATGGGGGATTTCGAGGCATTCGCATTGGCGGAGGAGAGGGTGCATACGAATCTCTCTTTCTTCCGAAAGTGTATGATCTGATAAAAGACTTAAAAAATTTGGTGCCCACAGAGTATTCGGGGCCGTGTGCCATCGATGGCTTTTTGTATACCGATGATGGACTCACGAAAGTGCAACCAGTATCAGAGTTTAATTTTCGTTATTCGATCGGTCGGGTATTGTGGGAAGTTCGTAAAAAAAGGAATGCCAAATCAGAGACAATCAGTGGACTCCTAGTGTTACCGTATCCCAAACAGGGAAAGTTGAACGAATGGGAAGTCATTGAAAGATTGGTACGAGATTTAGATTGTGATCTGATTTTACTCACTCCCGTTCGAGACTTAGCGGGCAAAGCCTACCAGAATGCGGTTTTGTATTTTGAAACCACAGTAGAAACAGAATCTACTGTGGTGGAATCCATTTGGTCGGCTTGGACCGAGCCTAATTAAAGTTTAGCGAATTAAACTTCGTCTCGATTTAAGATAAACTCATGTTTCCCATTGATTTCAATCGTTGGGTCGGTTGCGTTTCCTCTTCTTTTGATTTCTAATATATCTGTGTTGGTGAGAGGTAATGTTGCTTCTAAACTAACAAAAACTTTGTCTCCCTTTTCTGTCCAAGTGCATAGCATTTTTGCAGTTTCGTATCCCATTTCACAAGTCCCATCATTATGCAGTTGGATCCTTGCAATATTGGATTTCGTTTTCCACTTACCGATGGCCCAAGTGTTTTTAGGTGGGATGAGGGCAGATCCTGCTTGGTCGGAATCAAACATCACTTCTGCGATCGCAGTATTCTCTGTATTGGTTCCTTTGTATACCTCTTGGATGGTTAAGGAAATTTCTTTGGCACGAACCTCATTTTTTAATTCAACTACTTGTTTAGAAAGTGAATCTTTGAGAGTTACAACTTCTTCACTACCGCTGTCAGTTGTGATTTTTAATTTTTTGATACGATTATTTGCTGCCCAAAGTTTTGGATCACCAAACCCATTGTAAATGGAAAGGGAACGAAAGTTGATTGGCGTTTTATATTTGATTTGGAGTGATTCTCCTACTCCTTCTCCTTCGGCACCTTCCACCCAACTAGTTTTGAGTTTCCCATCCATGGCAAACACTGGAATGAATTTTTTTGATTTCGGTTGGAGTTGACTTGTGGATGTAATGACTGGTAGATTTAATGATTCTGAAAAGAGTGGCAAACAAATGCTAACGATGAGTATTGTAAACTTTGAGATTCGGAGATTCATACAACAAAATCATAAGCATCTAATGGATTGGGCAAGTAGGATTTGAAAAATATGGCAATCGAAGCAAAATATGTGACTGTTTACACCACGTTTTCCTCAAAAGAAGAAGCAAAAAAGATCGCAAAGATTCTGATTTCCGAGCATCTTGCCGCATGCGCGAATCTTGTGGACAAAATGGAATCAATTTATGTCTGGAAAGACCAATTAGAAGAATCAGAGGAAGTAGTTTGTTTTCTAAAAACAACTCTGTCACAATCGGAATTACTGATGCAGAGACTAAAAGAATTACATTCTTATGACACTCCCTGCATCGTGGTCTGGCCCATTCTTATGGGGGATCCTGATTATTTGGAATGGATTCGAAACTCTCTATAAAATTCTTTGATTTTTTCAAAGAGAAGATCATAGCCAAGATCGTTTTTCCATCTTACAAATGTTTCTGGCATTTGAACCGATGCAAACCATGGGTAAGCAGGAGATTCTTTTGGTTCAGCTAACATGCCCATTAGACTAGCGAGTGTTAAATCCACTCTTCCGAATGAATTACCGTTATAATACTTTTTTGTTTTGTAAATTTCGGTGAGTTCTTTGCAACATTCATCTAATGAGAGTTTTACTGAATCTACATTTTTGGGAGTAATTTTATATCTTCTTTTGAGGGACAAAGCGATTAGTTCAAAGTGTTCAGGTGCCCCAACCTTTTCTGTTGGAGATACTGGATTTAATAAAAATAACTTTCCGACAATTTCAGGATCATCTAGAATAAAATGATATAAAAGTGTTTGGAGACTTTTTCCAATTTGCGTATCAATTTTAGCTTCCATGTCCTTTTCTTCTTGAGATGCATGTTTGCCAAAGGCAGATTCTTCCACCAGATCTAAGATCGCTCCAGATCCTTGTACAACACCAGAATCTGTCTCTAATACGGGTACATACAAATCGTTTACCAACGGTTTCAAGGTTTGAATGTGTTGCCCAGGGATGAGTTGATTTAATTCATAAGGATAATTTGCTAAATCAAGGCCCCATCTAGCTTTCTCCGAAAAATGAGAAATAGGGAATGTGTATAGCTTTGCTTTCATCCGTCGATATTCAGACGAAAGAATTCTTTCGGCAACCACCTTTTTTATGATGAAAATGAATTGTCGGATCAGTTCTTTTGTTTACTATGATTCCATCCTTATGCGATTTTTATTGTTTTGGATTGTGGTACTTTTTCCCTTAGGGGTGTTATGTGCCGAAGAACCGCTTTCTTATTGTTCAATGAATCGTGTTTGTGTGGAATTCATACCCCAGTCCAAAGGTATTGATGTTTATTTTCACAATCGAATTGCAACTGAATTTACAGAAACTTCCCTATCAGTGGACGCAATTTTGAAAAACATGAAAAGTTCGAAACCTTTACCCTACCTAACCATTCTGAAAGGGAAAAAAAAGAAAAAGCTCTTTCAACTGAAAACGATACATCCTAAAAGAAAAATTTCCTATAAAATCCAATACAAATGGATCCTTGGGAATTTCAATGTATCGCATGATTCTAGTTATGTTTACGACCTTCCATTTGACCCCAAGTTGAAAGTGAGAGTGTTTCAGGGGTATCACGGAAAAAAAACGCATACGGGTGATAATCGTTTTTCCATTGATTTTGGCTTAAAAGAAGATGATTTGATTTTTGCGGCAAGGCCAGGAATCGTAATTGATGTTGAGGAAAAAAATAATGAAGGTGGTTTTGATCCTAAATTCCAGCAGTCTGCAAACTTTGTAAAAATTCTTCATGAAGATGGCACGATCGCCGAATATGCGCATCTTCGATATATGGGAGTGGTTGTGAAACGTGGTCAATCCGTAGGAGTGGGATCTATCCTTGGTTATGCGGGCAGTACGGGTTACAGCGAAGGTCCTCATTTGCATTTTGAAGTATACCAACCAACGAAGATACTCCGTAAAAAAACAATTCCTACTCGGTTTCGTACACAAATGTCGGACGCAGAAATGTTAACGGAAGGATCACTTGTTTGGCGAAGAGAAATCGGCAATCCATTGGAGAAGAAGATTTTGGATGTAGATGGAATTTCTCTTTGCGATACACTTGATATCACTATGACAAATCGTTGTCAACTAACAACTTTTTCGGTAGTCTCTCCTATCTATTTAACACTTCCTATCGTAAAACCAGATGTATATACGTTTCAATTGAATTTGCGCAAAAAAGACAGCAACATAAATTATGATTATACCTGGGATTCAAAAAAGGAAGATTGGGTATCATCATTTATGATACCAATTCAAGAGTTTCAAGAACCTTTGGAAGGAGAATGGATCTTAAATGTTGTTTCCGGTGGAGTTTTACAAAAAAAAATTGAATTTTTAGTGAAGAGTATCTAGTGAACAAGTTTTTATTCTCTATCCTTCTGTTTTTTCTTACATTCAGTATTACTCCGCAGAGTGGAGATAAAGAAGAATGTATCGTTGAGAATACATGTATCATCCTCGTCCCAATTGAAAATGGTTATGAATTGTATCTCAAAAATAAGATCCAAAATTCTGAGATCAGTAAATCGATTGTGTTTAACTTATCGGTGAAGAACTTAATTACGGATTATGAATTTCCCCGTTACATTGTATTAAAAGGGAATGATCCTGTTTTCATCACAAAATTAAAGATAGATGACCCAACAAAATCGAATTTTTATTCATACTCTGTCATTGTCAATTATGGGGATTGGAATGCCTACCATGATGATTCTTTTTCCTATTCATTACCTTTTCCAGAAGGAGTGCGTGCAAGAGTAGGGCAAGGATACAATGGAAATTTTACCCACACTGGTTATTTGCGATATTCCATCGATTTTTCTGTGCCAATCGGAACACCTATCCTTGCTGCACGTCGAGGGACAGTCGTGTCGTTGGTGAAAAAATATTCTGAAGGTGGCTTGCGTAAGGATTTATTATCAAAAGCCAACTACATCATGATCCAACATGAGGATGGAACCATTGGCAATTATGCACACCTAAAGAAAGACGGTGTGGTTGTCAGTGAAGGGGATTTTGTGGAAGAAGGTCAACTCATCGGATATTCTGGGAATACTGGTTTTTCGCAAGGTCCTCATTTGCATTTTGAAGTACATAAACCAACCAAAGAATTAAAAATCCAAACAATCCCAACTCATTTTAAAACACAGTATAATGAAAGGGAGATTCTATCTCATATGTATTTATACTGGAAACCACGTAAGGGGATTGATCCTCCCACTACGGATTTGTTAGATGAAGATATCTTATTGTGCAAAACAAATAAAAAAGACATCTTGTCTAATTGCAATGACACTATCTTTCGGTTAGGCGAAGCATATGCAATTCAATTTGAATTCATTAAACCAACTGAGAAACAAATTGAACTGTTTCTCAGTGTGGATGGAAATGCAGTCGAACCTTATTATTTAAAATGGAATACCCAAAAAGACAGCGTCATAGATAATCGTTACTTTGAGATTCGGAATCACAAACATTTTCTAGGAGATTGGAGGATGGTGGTCAAAGTGGATGGAATCGAAAAAAAGCGATTTTTCTTCCAAATTAAACCATAATCGTTTGACAAGTAAATATATGTATAGTAGTATGTCTATGGGCTTTCCAAGACCATTTGGTCGTACTAAGGGGGGTAACCCCCTTCTTTTTTGCCCTAGAGTAGAATAAACAACTTCCCTCACGCCCATATCCTTGTTTCCTTTGCATTTGGTAGGAATCATGGACGAATCAATCAATGTACTCGGTGGGCCTCTTCAGCCCTGTTCAACAGATCCTTTAACAGGTTTTTTTCGAGATGGATGTTGTAATACTTCAGATGAGGATTTTGGATCACATACTGTGTGTGTGCTCGCCACAAAAGAATTTTTAGAATCGCAAAAAGAGTGCGGAAACGACCTTATCACACCATGGCCACAATATGCATTCCCTGGAGTAAAACCTGGTGAACGATGGTGTTTGTGTGCTTCGAGATGGTTAGAAGCATATCGAAATGGGGTTGCTCCAAAAGTATTTTTGGAGTCAACCCACAAACGAGCGTTAGAAATTATACCGTTGGAACTTTTAGAGCGTTTTGCTGTAGAACCAATCGATTAATATGATTTCACCAATGCATCCAAATAGGCTCTAGTGTGTTTGGATGTGTTTTTTAATAACGATCCAAGAATTGTGTGAATTGGATGACTTTCTTCATACAAAGTCTCATATTTTGGAATGTTTAGATTTTCCAATTGTTCATCTGTCTGTTCACCAGCGTCATAAGCTTCTCTACAAACATTAACTCTTAAATCATCAAGACCTTTCCATTCGATACGTTCGTTTGGTTCCAAAGACATAATGGAGGTAACAACTGGATGGTTCCAGTTTTTTGTGACGATTAAGTTTTTAATGAGGTAGTATTGGTATTCTTCAATGAGTGTATGTCTACCTGACACAAATTGGATCATATTATCTTTAGGTGTTTGGTAACCAACCATGGATACAAGTTGTACACCAATTTGTTTGGAAGCACTCACTCTGGGTAAAACAGAAGAGTGATAGGGTTGTGTAAGGTCTTGGATGTAATGAAGAGCCCATCCTGCAAACCGATATCCCCAATAAGGATGTCCCTTTTTGAACGCTAATTTCGAGAGTTCTGTAAATTGATGGATTCGAAGCTCAGGGTAAGTTCGTTTCAAAAAGCCTGCTAAGGTAAAAATGATTGTTGGTTCATAAAAAAATCCCATATGAAATGGCGCTTGAGAAGAGTATTCTACTGCGGGATTTCCAAATGATTGTTTCCCAAATCCATATACTTTGCCCACGTCGCTTACGTTGTCCTCAAATAAATGTAAATCAAGATCATAATCAGGTTCGTCTGTTGCAGAAATTAAAACTTCATCTGCTCCAATCATCTGTCCTTCTTTCAGAGCAATAAAGGTTTCGTTTACTAATTTTCCTTTTTCGTTCAAAGTTGTGAGTTGGTCAAGAGGGAGAATGGTTCCATTTCTTTTTGGGACTGATTGGATATAGAGTGATGCTTTGTGTTTGGGATTAACTCGTAATGCTTTGAAAAACTGTGTGACTAGGTCAGTATCCCTGGAGAAGTTTTGAAATTTTAATTCATCTTTTGTTTTGGTTAGGTGGGGAAGTTTTCCCAATGCCCAGTCTTCTGAAATGGAAAGAGTAGCTTGGATTGAATCTTTTTCTTTTGATAAAAAACTATTTAAGGATTCAGCTTTCACCATTGGAGTTTTTTGCGTTTTCCAGTGGTCTTTTAAGATAAGATATGTAATTCCCGCATGGTTATTCCAGGCAAAGTTTGGAATTGTAAATGTAAGTAATGTGATGATGATAAACGTTTTTTTCATTGTTTCCTAATTTTCCTTTTTTTGAAACCGAATACCGTTCCACTTGTACTCTGTTTGGTAGTAATCATGTTGGTTTGGTTCGTCAATATCGAAGCTATGCATGAGTTCGATAATTGTATTGTCTTTTCCTTTGTATTGTTTCCGTCCCAATTTTTGATCTTCTGGTAAGGTCTCTTTTGGAAAGACCAACCACGTCTCCGCACAAGCAGGCGGATCACAGGCCCCTGGATTCCAAGAAAATTGAGGTAAAATTTTCAAATCTTGATTCAAAATGAATACTTGTTCATTTGAATAACCATACTCAATTTCTGAAAAGATTAAAAATTTGATAGCAAATAATACTTTTGGGGAGGGGGAAAATAGTTTCGCATTGTAAATAGTATGGTTCCATGTTTCATTACTCATTGGTCCGACTTCAAAGCTTCCTTGGCTTACGAGCTTGGAATCGCGTAAAATCTTTAACTCTAGTTTGCCTGATTTGATGCCAAGGTTTTTACAAAGGATGGTCAGGTCTTCCAAAGGGAACGAATAATCCGCGATAAGCCCACCCCAGAGATAACCCGTTTCATCACCTGCCTGTACCTTATACCAATGCTCTTTCACTGAATTCTGTTCCAGGATTTGGTTCGTTTTTGTGAGAATTTTGATTTGGTTTCCAAGGGAAAGTTTTTTGATAACCTTTCCGTTAAGATTACTTGAATCTCTCAGGTTGACATTGTCACCGAATACCTGATAGGTGTTCCCAATGTTTTTTTCTGCAATATAATCATCCCAATGGTTTTGGGAAAAAATGGGTGAAACGGATCCGATGATAAGGATAAAAATTGTAAAACGGTAACCCGACATAGTGTAATAAATAGGGAAGTTCATCACAAGAGTCGATCTCTTTTCGAAGAGAAAGGTATTTTTCTGAATCTTACAAGTCGATACTGTAAGAAAGGTTTCTTTGAAGAAACGAACTTAAATGTTATTAGGACAAATCATGAAACCCTATTCACTGGAACAAATTCGTATCTTAGAAGAAAAAATGAATACCTATGAAATTTGGGTGTTTGTTCTCGTTTTGTTTGTTGCCATCTTACTTTTAATCGTTGTGATGCAACGATTGGCTTTGGCGAAATTTAAATCCTCTGAGTTCATTAAAATAAAACCAAATACGAAATGGAAGTCTAACGACTCTGTTGAATTGGTGAACGAAACTCCAGACATTGTGGATATGAATACAATCACTCAGACTCCAGTGCATATGGAACAAATTGTTTCAGGGAAAGATTTGCCAGAGCCTGGAACCATTTTTAAATTCTTTGTACCGAGTGATGGTAAACGGAAAATTGAAATTGGACAAAGAGAAGGTAGTGTTATTACTCGGTCTTCAGAAATAGTAGACCATCATTTAACCCTGGAAATCACTCCATTGGACCAATCGAATTTGGAATGTTTATCCTACCAAATTGAATTTAGAAGAGAAGGAAAGATTCTAGTTCAGTATCCAAATCAACCGGATTTTCTTGAAATGGAAATTAGAGAAATGATTTTGATCTCAACTTCGCCTTTGCTGGAAGATGTCCGCACATTGCCTAGTGTAAGCGTGAATACTCCCATACGTTTTCGGTTAGGTGGCAAACTAAGTCTTGATGGAAAATTTAAGACAGGTTATCTAGAGTTCCACCTATACACAAAAGATATTTTGGAACGCACGAGCGAAGGAACCAAACGTACTGAGAAAGAATTTTATTTAAAATTGTATAAGATATTCCCTGGATACGATACTGCAATGCAGTCGCGGGATGGAATTGTTCCTATGCTTGCGCGGTTTGGGGGGAGGGTGTGAATCCAATCTCCCCGCCCTGTATTGGGTGGGGTTAACCACCCGCCACCCAATATGTCCTCCCTACCACATCTCTTTCCATTTTGCAAATCCCTTCCTGAAAACCGAAAATTCTTTTGAGAAAAGTTCATCCTTTGACATGTTCCTTCCCGAAATTACAAACTCTTCCTCATAAAACAAAAAAAGCCAAGGTTTCCCTTGGCTTTTTTCTTCGATCGTTCGAACGAACGTAATTGAATCTTAGATTCGAACTACGGTCTTTCTACGATCATCGATCCTGCGATTCCACCGTGTGCACAAGCAGTCACAAGAACCTTTTTTGCATCTTTGTTTTCTTGGAAGTCCATGATGGCGTTGTGGAGTAATCTCACTCCAGTCGCACCAAACGGGTGTCCAATGGCAATCGATCCACCATTTGGATTGATTTTCTTTGCATCAAAGTTCTTTTCCCAATCAAAACCAGTTCTGATTTTGATTTCTTCAAGAGCTGCCACTGCAGTTGCCGCGAATGCTTCATGGATTTCAATCACATCGATGTTTTCTACTTTTTCGCCCACTTCTTCGAGTAAGCCAAGAGTTGCTTCTGCTTGTCCAAGACCCATAAGGTTAGGTGCAACACCTTTCATTTTGAAACCTGTTACGACTGCTTCTGCTTTAAGCCCGAGTCTTTTTGCCGCTGCTTCAGAAGCGACGATGATTCCAGCCGCTCCATCAGAACGTGGGCTTGCATTGAAGATGGAAACAGTAGGGCCATGAGATTTTTTCAAATCTTTGCCGTATTTTTCTTTCCATGCATCAAATTTCATTGCTGGGTTATCAAACATTAACATGGCACGACCCATACGAGTTGGGTTTTTCACAAGACCTTCACGAAGAAGAACCGCTTCATCCGCTTGGAGTGGGTTCCCTTCGTCGTCTTTTACTTCCATGATATATGGTTTGTAACGACCTTCTTGTGTTGCTTCGAATGCTCTTTTGAAAGATTCGTAAGCGACTTTGTCTTGTGTTTCTCTCGGGATTGCATAGTTTTGTGCTAAAATTTCCGCAGTCACTTGCATTCCGTAAGAAGTTTCCCCATCACCAAGACCATCTTCTAATGTATCACGAAGTTCCACACCTTCAGGAAGGTCGTTTGGAAGGAGTTTTACAAGGGAATCCAAACTGTTTGTTTTTTTGTTAAGACGAGCATTTTTCACTACGAAAGGCATAGAAGTTTGAGACTCTTCCCCAATCACGAGGAACACTTCTCCTTCACCTAACATGATTCGGCGAGATGCTTCTGCAACAGCTTCGAGTCCAGATACACAGTTGTTTGCCACTGTTAAACACGGAATTTCCAAAGGTAGGTTCATGAGGTTTGCAATGACACGAGCGGAGTTTGGCGCATTCGCAAAACCCTCTCCCACGATCACACCGTCAATGTCAGTTGGCTTAAGGCCACTGCGTTTCATTACTTCTTCACCCACTAGTTTACCTAAGTGGTGACCTGGATACTGTGCAAGCGCCTTACCAATTTGTGCAAAAGGAGTTCGTGCAGGTGCTGCGAGTACAATCTTTTGTGTTACTTTCATATAAAATCCTTCTTCCTTTCTTTCTTCTAACTTACGTTACCTAAACAATTACTTTGCAAGCCACTTCATCATGGAGCGTAGTTTTGTTCCTACTGCTTCAATTGGGTGAGCCGCATTTTTTTCTTTGAGTTTTTTGTATTCAGGGTATCCAGCTTTTGTATCAGCCATCCAACGTTTTGCAAACGCCGCTCCCTTGTCTTTTTGGATGTCTGTGAGAACATCTTTCATACGAGCTTTTACGCCAGCATCAATCACACGTGGTCCGCTGATGTAATCACCATACTCTGCTGTATCAGAGATGGAAAAACGCATACGTGCAAGTCCACCTTCATAGATAAGGTCAGTGATGAGTTTGACTTCATGTAAACATTCGAAGTAAGCAATTTCCGGATCGTATCCTGCTTCCGTTAAGGTTTCAAAACCACTCATAATGAGGTTTGCTACACCACCACAAAGAACTGCTTGTTCTCCGAAGAGGTCAGTTTCTGTTTCTTCACGGAAAGAGGTTTCTAAAATTCCTGCTCTTCCCCCACCTACGCCACTTGCGTGAGCGAGTGCACGAGCTTTTGCTTGTCCTGTTGCATCTTGGTGGATCGCAATGAGGCATGGAACTCCACCACCTTCTGTGTAAACACGGCGAACGAGGTGTCCTGGTCCTTTCGGAGCCACCATATACACGTCTACGTTTTTAGGAGGAGTGATGAGATCGTAGTGGATGTTAAAACCGTGAGAGAAAACAAGAGCTTTCCCTTCGCTAAGGTTTGGTTCAATGTCCGCCTTATACATGTCAGCTTGGATGGTATCGGGAGCAAGGATTTGGATGATGTCTGCTTTTTTTGCAGCTTCCGCAACATTGTAGACTTCGAAGCCTGCTTCTTTTGCTTCTTTTACTGATTTGGATCCATCGCGAAGTCCAATAATGACTTTCAAACCAGAATCTTTCATGTTTTGAGCTTGGGCGTGACCTTGGCTTCCGTAGCCAATCACTGCAATGGTTTTACCTTTAAGGAGATTGAGATCGCAACTGTCGTCGTAATAGATATTTGCCATGGATGGGGCACACTTCCTGCGGAAAATTTAACTGATTTTTCCATCATTTTGAACTATAACGAGGGAAACAAGAACGAATTAGGGCGCCTTTCCTTGCTTGCTTCGGACTTTCGCGTTCGCTTCGGTCCTTCGGACGGCTAACGCCTCCTGCGCATCAAGGGCGCAAGGTGACATAATATATTATTTTGCCTTGTATGGGAGCCGGCATTTCTATTCAAAATCTTCTCGGAGCAATTTCACTGAGCCAAACAATTCCTTTCAATCGTTGCATCTCATATCATGAAGCTTGCAAAGATGCAGAGAGACCATTGCCTCTAAGCTGACTAAAGTCACCTATGATCTCATAGGTGATATCCGCAACTGCGGAAATCCTCTATTCCGTTTTCCTCATCTGTCTTCTATACTAACCGCATGATGAACCGAATCAATTTTGAATCCTTAGAAAAACTGAATCGCCAAAAGTTAGTTAGGTTTTTATGTACTTTGTTTTTGGTAGGTGGACTTGGTAGTTTCGTTGGAGGTTGTGTCACTCATGATTATATGAATGATTCCTATTACACAAGGCACCCAAGTGAGAACGGTCACAACTATCGCCAATTTCCCTATCCTTACCAGGGACATTCGGGTCAATACGGTGTTCCTTATCAAGGTCGAAACCAATTCTATATGCCAAGAAGTGGCGGGAGTGGTCACAATCCGTTTCATATTCCAGGCGGTCGTTACAATAACATAGGTAACCCTGGGAAATGGCGGTTATAGAAGTTGGAATTGCAAAATCGAAAGTACAATAGAATTGGTTTGGTTCGAAACAAGTTCATTCGAACCAAAAATTCGTTTCGTTTCATCGGGATGATGGTTAGTATTTTACTTCTTTCTGTCCAATGTGCAAGCCTTCTTCCTCCCGAGAAGCGAATGTATCCGAAAAATCCTGTCAAGTTACCGGAAGGTATGGACATCCATGATTGGATGGCATTCAAAAAGAAACAATTTCCCAACCATCTCCTATCCGATTCCCCTTACGGAGTCATTTATAAAATTTTGTTCTTTCGCAAGAAGAAAACCTATCTCGGATCTTACATCTCCTGTACTGCCTATGTTCGGCAAATCAAAGAAAATGCCATCGAACTCATCGAATTAGCATTCATGATCAACTATTCTGATCCTACCAAACCAATCAGTCGATACAACAAGGGCGGCGAACTCGGTCCTATGAACGAAAAGGATCGAACAGAAATCCTTCTGCCATGTATCGAAGAGTTTTTAGAACCTCCACAAGACCAAGGAATGAAAGGCAGATGAAATCCTTCTGTTTGTGTTTTTTACTCTTCACGTCTTATTGTAGTTTTGCGAATCTCCATCATAAGATTGGACCGATCAGTCAAGATCATTTCAAAGGGAAACTTAGTGAATCCATCACAATTCTGAACTACATCCGAATGGATCAGGGACAAACTCCGAGAGGAGAAAAAAATTTTGGTCCAGGATCGTATTCCCTTTACCTAAGTGAAAAACAAAAAGAAATCGGCAGGACTCGTTACCAATGGAAAGACATTGATATATTCAACATCAACGATCCCAAATTCCAAATGACTGATATCAAAACAGACTATGTTTTTTTTGTAAGCGTGAATCGACCAAAGTCGGATTGGGACAAATTGGATTTAAAACAATTTTTGCAACTCATCACTTACTGCCTTGTGCCTTGTCATCAGAATGTGAGCTTAGATGTTTCTGTAAAACTATACTATCAAAATGGTTTGGTCTCAGAAAAAGTCAGTCATCTTACCGCAAACCGATACATGAGTCCTTGGTACATTCCTGTTCCCCATTTGTTTCAAATGAGAGACTATGGTTTACTGTTCAATGAACCAAGTGTATATTCCTCGCTCTACTTAAACGGATTCCAAGATGCAATCGATCAAATCTACGCGAAACTTCCCCACAAACAAACGCTAGAAACAACAGGAGATTCACCATGAGGAAGAATCGTATCATTCTATTTTTCTTTTTACTTCTTTCTGTCCAATGTGCGAGCCTTCTTCCTCCCGAGAGGCGAGTGTATCCGAAAAATCCTGTCAAGTTACCAGAAGCTATGGACATCCATAATTGGATGGAAGCTAAGAAAAATCAATTTCCAGGTCGATTGCGCCACTATTCACCTTACGATCATACTTATAAAATTATGTTCTATCGGAAACAATTCACAAAAATTGGGTCGTTTATCTCCTGCGGAGCCTTCCTTCGTCCAGTTGGCAAACATACGATCGAAATTTTGGAAATGGTTTCGAATGTAAACTATGAAGACTATTCGCTCTCGACCATTCCCAAACGGGGAGTTCTTGGACCCATGAATGAAACGGAAAGAACAGAAATCCTTCTGCCGTGTATCGAAGAATTTTTAGAACCTCCTCTAGACTCCCGTATAACGAATGAGTCCAAGAGTTAAGTCATCTTGGATGGCTCGAATTCCGCCAGAAAGATGGATCACCGATTGGAATACTTCATCTCGTATGGCGATGAGTGGTTTGTTCCGAAGGTCTCTTACCAAGTGGAGTAATTTCTCTTCACCAAACATTTGCAAGGAAGATGGTTCTCTTGCTTCCGTAAGTCCATCAGTCAACATCACAATCAAATCACCTTCCTCCAATTGGAAGCTCTCTTCTTCGGCAAGGATATCAAAGATAGGTGTGATGATACGCCCCATTGGTTTTAAACTCACAAGCGCACCTGATTTTCGAATGATAAATAAAGGAAAATGACCAGCTCGCGCAAACGTTAAAAGACCAGACACCGTATCTAAATGGAGTAAACTGGCAGTGACAAAATGTTCTCGTAAATTGGGTTTGATTTGGTTTCGAATGGATTCTAAGTTTTCTTTTAAATCACTTGGGTCTTCTTTCCATTTTTCAAGTGATGTTTTCACAAGAGCACTGAGGAGTGCCGCAGGGATTCCGTGTCCCGACACATCGCAAATAAAAACACCTAATTCCTGTTTGTCTGGCTTCCAAACAATATCATACAAATCTCCACCTACTTTCATCATGGGAATGTTTTTGAATTCGATTTCAACGCCATTGGGAGAGATTTCTTTTTGAGGGAAAAGGGATTCTTGGATTCGTTTGGCCATATCCAATTGTTTTTCAATTTCGATTCTTTGTTCCTGGATCACCGCCGTACGTTCTAAAACTTTTTGTTCTAATTCTTCATTGGCTTTTTCTTTTAGTTCATTTAATACTTGTAATGATTTTAAAGAAGTTTCTTGGGCACGTTCCCTTTCTCTTGTGGCGGTCACAAGAAAGTAAGCTATCCCACTGATACAGAATAAAAAGGCATCGAGAAAAATAAGAGAATCATTGATCGAAAGTCCTGCGTCATCTCTTCTGGCAAAGACACCTTTCCCTTCGATGGTAAGTGTAACGGCTGTAAATGAGAGAACTACTGTGGATAATGTGGCTCCGAATTGACGGAAACGAATGCTTGTGACAATCACAAAAGGAATGGGTAGAAACAGCAGTGGCCATTCATCACTAAACGCAATTGACCCAGAAATGTAAACGACTATGATCCATAACAAAAGTTCAATCTGTTTGGAAAGATCTAAATTGAATTTGGATTTGGGATAAAACCAAACATAGAGTAATGGGGCAACAATGAGAAACCCAAGCATCTCTCCTGAAAACCAAGTGAAAAAAACATTCCAATACAAGGTAGAAGTTAAAAAATCCCAATACCACAAACTAGTGACTCCCATGAGTGCACTCAGAAACGAACCTGGGAACGTACCCACACTTAAAAAAGAAAGTAAGTCCTTTGTCGAATACAAGGGATCAGCTTTTTCTGTGACACGTTTGATGATGCGGTAATTGATATAACTACTGACTGTGTTTCCAATTCCAATTAGAAACGCTGTTTGAAAGTGAGGGTTATTATAGAAGTTAGCAAGTGTGGCACCAAGATAAATGCCAGGCAATGCCACGGGCCCGAGGAGTAGGAGGGAAGCAAGTCCTACACCTTCTGGCGGCCAAACAGGAGAAACTTGGCTATTAAGAAAGGCAATGTGAAAACCAATTTGTGCAGAAATGAAATACCCAATGAGGATGATGGGAGTCCAAAGGAGGATTCTTGTTGTAAGGACTGTTTTCATTCGTTATGAAACATTTCCCATTCCTCCATTTTGTAAAGAATTTCCGCTTCAATTGTTTGGATTTCTTTCGTGATTCTACTCAATTCCATATGATCATTTGCGAATGTACTCAAATTGGCTTCTAATTTCACCTTTTTCTCTTCTAATACAGAAATTTCTTTCTCTAAGGTTTGGATTTTCTTCTGGTCCTGTTTTGACTTTTTCGGTTTTTCTATCGTTGATGCCGCAGATGCAACGATGGTTGGTTTTGTAGAACTTGGTTCATTTTCCAATTCCAGTGAATCCACTTCCAAAAAGGAGGAGAAAGTTCCAATGTAATGGTCAAGTTTTCCTTCTTTGCGGAAGATGAGTAAACTCTCAGCGGTTCGATCCAAGAAATAACGATCATGGGAAACGATGACAACGGTTCCAGGAAACTCATCTAAAAAGGATTCTAAAACGGAAAGGGTTTGGATATCCAAATCATTCGTTGGCTCATCAAGGATCAGAAAGTTTGGACCTGTCATTAGAATTTGTACGAGAAAGAGACGGCGTCTCTCACCTCCCGAAAGTTTGGCGATCGGTGTGTATTGTAGTTTCCCATCAAAAAGAAATCGTTCTAACATCTTAGCGGCTGAAATTTTCTCGCCTGATTCGGTTTCAATCATTTCACCAGCCACATCTTTTATGTATTCGAGCACATTCCGTTCGAGAGGAAGTTCGGAACTTGTTTGGTCAAAATAACCCACCTTTGTATTGAGGCCTGGTTTTAAATATCCACTATCAGGTGTGATGCGGCCAGCCATTAAATTGAGAAGAGTTGATTTTCCGATTCCATTGGGTCCAATGATGCCAAGTCTTTCTTTAGCTTTGAAGGTATAGGTAAAATCATTGATCAATACTTTTTCCCCAATGGATTTTTTAAGGTTATGAATTTCTAGAATGGTTTTTCCTTGGCGTTTCGCTGCAACACTCAGTTCTAGATCTTTTTGGATTTCCCTTTTTTCTCTCCCTTGTAGTTCGTTTGCTCGGTCAATTCTTGCTTTTTGTTTGGTGGTGCGGGCCTTGGGTTGGCGTTTGAGCCACTTCACTTCTTGTTTTAAGAATTGTTTGATTTTGTCTTCTTGCTTTTGAAGGGTTTCCTCTCGTTCCACCTTTCGTTCTAAATAAATGGAATAATTCCCTTCGTAGAGAAAATAATTTCCGCGATCGAGCTCCAGAATTTTAGTCACGATTCGATCCAAGAAGTAACGGTCGTGTGTGATGAGAAGAATCGCTTTGTCTAAATTTGCGAGATATTCTTCTAACCACAAAATGGATTTTACATCTAAGTGGTTTGTTGGCTCATCTAATATGAGTAAGTTGCTTTCGTCAATAAGTGCCTTGGCAAGTTCTACTTTTTTGAGCATTCCCCCTGATAGCTCAGACATCTTTCGTTCTAGTTTCTCTACGCCTAATTCTTTCAAAATCGATTTGATTTGTTGTTCGTAATCCCAAGCAGACAAACGATCCATCTCTTGCGAGGCTTTTGTAAACTCATCATCAAGTCCCTCTTCACCTTCACTCATTCGTTCACAGATGTCTTCATAGTTTCGAATGGTTTTGACGAGTTTGTTTTCCCCTTGGTAGATATGGTCGAGAATGGTTTCCTTGGGATCAAAGATAGGATTTTGGTCTAAGATGGAAATTTTAAGATTATTATTTTTGATGATTTGCCCAGAGTCCGTTTCTTCTTTTCCAAGAAGGGCACGTAAAAGTGTAGATTTTCCGGACCCATTGATCCCAACAATCGCTAGTTTTTCTCCTTCGCTGATAGAGAAATCAAGGTTTGAAAAAAGTTTTTTTTCGCCGATGGTTTTGGAAAGTTTGGATACAGAAATGAGCACAATGTCCATGAGATGGAACGAGGGCCAATCGGACAATCGTATTCAAGATTTAATTTTGCAAAAGCCAGTGTTTCAATTTATCAGCAATTGTTGTCAGAACGACAGGTTTGGAGATATAATCATTCATTCCACTTTCTAAACATCGACTTTCTTCGTCAGACAGAGTTCCTGCTGTGAGTGCGATGATGGGAACATTTTTACCGATTGCTAATTTACGAATTTCTCTTGTGGCATCATAACCATTCATTTCCGGCATTTGGATGTCCATAAGAATGATATCTGGTTCTGTCTTTTTGAAATGCTCTACAGCTTCCAATCCATTTGATGCTTCGATGATGATTGCTGATTGTAATACTTTTAGAACAATGGTTTTGGTTAACATCATATTGACTGGGTTGTCTTCGACAATCATCACTTTTGTTTTTTCTGGTGTGACAATCGGTTGTATTTTGTTTTTACCATTGGGACTAACATCGGAATGTCTTCCCGAAATTAAGTCGTATAAACTTTCATATAAGATATTGGTTTGGATGGGTTTTAGTAAAATGACTCCAACACCCAATTCTTTTCCTTTATCGTAGATAGTTTCTTCATTTGAAGAGGAATGGATGGTTAAGTGGGGGAGTTTGCGTTTATAAGTCTGAGCCACTTTCTTAAATTGAGTTAGAAACTCTATCCCATTCATTTCAGGCATATTGTAATCGGTGATGATAATATCGTATTCATTGCCCTCTGCATAGTTCTGAATTGCAGACTTGGCTGAATCAAAAGTGATTGTTTCAATCTTTTTATAAGCCAACATTTCTTTGATCACAGAAAGATTGGTTTCGTTATCGTCTACGACCATGACTTTTTTGATAGAACTTAAATTTGGTTCAATGTTTCGTTCATTATCTGCTAGGGTAGTCAATTTGAAATAAAAGCGGGAACCTTTGTTTAACTCAGATTCCAACTCTATTTTTGTTCCAAAGAGTTGGAGTAATTTGGAAGAGATCGATAGTCCTAGACCCGTTCCACCAAACTGACGTGTTGTGGAGCTGTCTGCTTGTGCGAAAACTTCAAAGATTCGCTCTTGGTTTTCTTTGCTGATTCCAATCCCTGTGTCGATCACTTCGAATAAAAATTCGTACTCGTTTTGATTGATAGGAGATGCAGTGAGTTTGATTTGTATTTCGCCTGTTAGGGTAAACTTGAGTGCATTTCCAATTAAGTTCAGGAGAACTTGGCGTAACCGTAAGGAATCCACAAATACATTTCTTGGAACTCTTGGAGAAATGTTTAATATGAGTTCCAATCCTTTTTCGTATGCCTTGTGTTTTACGATTTCTGCAATTTGATGTAACAAATCAAAGATATTCACTCTTTCTTTGTACAATTCCATCTTTCCTGATTCAATCTTGGAAAAGTCTAAAATGTCATTGATTAGGTCTAGAAGTGAGAGTGCAGACAAATGGACTGTTTCCATGTACTTTCTTTGCACTTGGCTTAAATCAGTTCGCATCAGAAGGTCAGCAAATCCAATCACACCATTCAGAGGTGTACGTATTTCATGGCTCATGTTGGCTAAAAAATTGGATTTGGCAATCGAGGCTTTTTCGGCTTTTTCTTTTGCTTCAATCAAGGCTTGTTCCAGAATCTTTCTTTGTGTGATATCAGTATGAGTTCCGATCACACGTAATGGTTTGCCTTCTGTCGTACGTTCAATGACCTTACCTCGGTCCAAAATCCATTTGTAAGAACCATCCTTACATAACATACGATGTTCATTGACATAGATATTTGTTTCTCCATTAAAATGTTTGTTCAGATCAGCAAAACATTGTTCTTTGTCATCGGGGTGAACTCTGGAGTCCCACTCTGATAGTTCTGTACCAATTTCGGAATCAGAATACCCGAGCATCTTTTTCCATTGGCTCGAAAAGAAAACTTGGTTTGTTTCCGCATTCCAATCCCAAATTCCATCCCCCGAACCTTCTAATGCAAACTGCCATCGCCTTTCACTTTCGCGTAACGCGTCTTCAGTGGCTTTCTGTGTTGATATATCGATTCCAATTCCTAAAAAACCAGTGATCTCTCCTTTGGGATTTCGACTTGCGGTGATGACAAGTTGTACGGGAAACTCTGATCCGTCTTTTCGAATATAAGTCCATTCATGAGAATCAAAGGTGCCAAGCCTTGCTTTGTGGACAAAGGTTTCAAAACCGGAGATGGGTACACCAAATTCTTGTGATAATGTTTCTGCTCGAAATAATACTTCATCTTCTTTATGTAAGATAGCAGGTGTTTGTTTCCCAATCATTTCTTCAGCAGTGTATTGTAAGTGGTATTCGGCCCCTTTGTTAAAATGTGTGATGATTCCATTTTGATCTGTCCCAATGATGGTAACATGTGTCGTTGCATCTAAGATGGATTCTAATTTTGACAAGGCTTCGATTTTTTGGTTGTCCAGTTCGACATTCCTAGAGATGTCCTGAAAACTTCCATACACACGAACACATTTCCCATTTTCAAAAACACCATGGCCAATTGTGCGAACCCACTTTAGTTTCCCATGATAAGACTTGATGTGTAAATTTAGGTTGTATGACGTTCCATTTTGAATGGCATCGAAAAATGCCTTTTTTAAGACTTCTCTCTCGATTTCGTCGGGATAGAATTGAAACGCATTTTCGATGCTAGGTTGAAAATCCTCTGGTACTTCGTGGATGCGACGGGTTTCTTTCGCCCAAAAGATGGTGTTGTTCACTAAATCTACTTCCCATGCACCTACATTGGCAGCAGCATTGGTTTCCTCGAATAACAACCGAATTCGGTTTAATTCATCCCGTTGGATTTGGATTTGAATTTCTTTCTCTTTTCGTTCGCTGATATCAGATAAATACGAAATTTTTTCAGTCGGATAGGAATCGTAATAACTCACTACACTATAGTCAGAAACATAGATATAAGTTCCGTCAGGTTTTTGAATTCGATATTCTCGTTCGTAGGTTCTAAGTTTCTTGCGTATGAATTCTTTTTCTTCCAGACTGATTCGTGTTTTGTCTTCAGGATGGACCAATGTCTCAAGTTGGATTCCTCCTTTTTTGAAATCACCAGTTTGGTATCCTATGTTATGTGAAACATTGGGAGAAACATAAGTGATTAAAAACTCGGAATCAAATTTGTAACGAAACACAACATAAGGCCCACTGTCTAAGATCACTCCTTCTGTGTTCAGGTTAGGTTCACCCCGTAAGATCACACAAGGTCCGGATTTGGTATCGAGAAACCTGCCTATAATCCGGTATTGGTTTCCCAGTAGGGTGGTAAAGAATTGAAAAGGAATCCTGCGACTAATCGTTTCATGGCATAAATTGGACAAAATTAGGCTATCGCGCGGAACAATCGGAAGTTCCTTGATGTGTTTGCCGACATCAATCGATTCCTTCGGGAGGTAGAGGTTTGGCGAGGACTGGGAAAATTGGATCTCCAAATTCACATCCATGATGATGATGAATTCGTCGAAACTTTCTACGATCGTTTGGTAATCGAAACTTTCTGCCATTTTCCTTTATGTCACTTGACCAAATCTCTCGGTCCTACAAAATCAAAGATACGATGAAGAGTCGATTGTCACTTTCTATTTTTTTTGGTTTTCTATTCATTGGATCCTTTACTCATATATACGCACAAAATCAAAGAAATCATGGTTGGGCTTTAGTGGGCGCCCAAGGAAAACTACTCATCCAAGGAAAAGAACAACTCACTATCCGAGATGACTTTAGGTTCAAATCACCTGAAGGTCTTTCGACAAACCAAGAGATCGACTTTTATCTCATGCTCGGGGAATACTACCTCAAAAAAAAAGACAAAGTTGGAATCGCCAATATTTTGTATGACTTACGAACCAAAAAAGGGGAATATACCTTTGCTGATTTTTTATTAACATCTCTTTGGAAACAATCACAAGGGGATGAAGTCCAAGCCATAAAAACTTTGGACACATACATCCAAAAAGAACCAAATACATACTTCCGTAATTTAGCAAAGAATATGCGAACCAATCTTTTCCAGTCGGGAGAAGACGAAAAAAAGACAATGGTTCGGATGGATTGCCAAAAAACGAAACCGTATTATGCACTCTGTCGTGTTTTCCGTTTGCAATACTATATCGATCTTCCTACTGGAAAAGATAAGGACATGCATAAACATTTTGTGAACATTATGCGTGTGAGTTCTCCTTTTTTCGAGGACATCCATTTGGAATGGATTCCCCTTCTGGATCGAATTGATGAAGATTTGCCAGCCAAATTATCTTTTTTAGGTTTTGTACGAGAAGGAATTCATTTTCAAAAAATGATTATGGATTTGGAAAAAATTACGGATGGAACTGTGAATGAAAACTCACTCGAAAGGTTGGCGTTTTTTCAAATCCTATCCGCTGATTATGTGAGTGCAGAAGAATCGTATCTGAATTTTTTGCGATCAGCAAGAGGGAAAAAAACATCAATTCTCAATCGAATTTATGTGAAGTTAGGTGCCCTCGCATATTTCCAAAAAGAATACAAAAAATCCTTAGATTATTATTTAAAATTGGATTTAAACAATTGGTCTTCTGATATTTTACATCCCTTTTTAAATGAACCAATGTCTCTTTCAGAAGTAAAAGATTTAATTTCTGTTTCGTTATACAAAGTGAATGGGGCTGAGTCTGCTCTCAAGGCATTACAAAAAATCAAAGACCCAGAAAAATTGACTGAAGCCGATATTTGGCCAAAACTTCGCATCTCTCAAATGTTAATGGACCAAAATCCTGAACTATCATCGCGAATGACGGATGAAATCATCTATATGGCTCAAGAAAAAAAATGGAGACGGCTCGAATACGCAGCTACCATTCTACAAGGATACAATCAAATCTATCGCAAAGAATATCGCAAATCAACGATTGAATTCACCAAAAGTCGTGGAATTTTAGATGATGAAAATGCGTTTTATGCGGCAGAGTTTCTTCGTAATTTTGGTTTTATTTTTGCGCATACTGCTTCTGGGAAGAAGGGGCCGGTGAACGGAAACATTCGAGATGGTGTGAGTGATTACTCATTCAATCATCCTTATGAAGATTTGTATTACATTCGCAATTACAGACCTCTTGCGTTCTCTACAGATTTATTTTTTGAATATGCTCTTAGCCATTTGAGAGATGATAACGATGTTTGGGGGCTTCTAGACACTCTCTTTAAATACAATTCAGTCAAATTACAAAAGAATCTGAAAGGAAGCCCTCACTCTCTCTTTCAAATTCCCTTTGTAAACCAACAGTTTAGATACTTATCTGGTTTTTCAACAGCCAGGGAATCTAAATTTTTTGATTCCACGTATGCTGAAAGTAGAGAAACAGAAAACTCAATCCAAAGGAAAAATGAAGAAGAAAATATTCGTTCTCTTGAGTCGGTGAAACTACCAACCATTTTCCTTTTACCTTATAAAGAAGAGTTTTATCTTTTTACCTATAATCCCAAGGAATCAAAACGAAACCAATTGAACTGGAAGATGATCCGAACACAAAGACCAGACGCTTCTGAGATTGTGGACACAGTGAAAGAACTCGTAACAAACAATAAAGACCATGATAAAGTTCAAATTTATTTAAATGAAGCTGGAATGGGATTGTATCGTGCATTGAAAAAAGAAATGAAAGACCAAACCTTCGTGTTTTTCTTTAGTTTGTATCCAATTACTGACACACAGAAACCGCTTAATCTGTATTCCTGGAAATGTCCGTCAAACATGCGTTTATTGGAAGGGAAAGGCATTAATCTCGTTGACACGGCCTACTTTGAAGGATCACGTATTTTGAAAGACAAGGAACGACTCCACCTGTGGGATTTTCCAACGGGAACGAATGTGTCTTCAATCAGCCCTGTTTTTGGTTGGTCTTGCCGATCAGATTCAGGTGTTATGGAAGAAATTTCGTTTCATAAATTATTCCGCCGAATTGATTATCGTACTGTCCCAAAGATGATCGTTTACACGGAACGTGTGTTAGGTAAGTCCTTGTCAGATCTTTCCCTCCACCACCAGTGGTTGCATTTTTGGTTTCGTTCTGGCACTAAAAAAATTGGGTATCTTCCTACACTTCCTGTTCTCGATGCCGTTTCCCTTCAGAGTTTGGGGGAACCTCCCGCATACAAAGAAGAAGGAATCTGGATTTATGGATCAGCGCAATAGAAGTGACATAATGTTTGATGTGACGCTTCTTTCGGAAACGAAAATTGAGGGTTATGGCAAAAACGCCTAGGTTTCCTTCGGTGATTTCCTGGAATTTGTTCTCAAATTGTAGGCGACACTAGAAGATCGGTCCAAAATACTTAATTCTGTTCCTCATTATACAATGGACCCTGATTTTAAAACTTTAGTGGTGTTCGAGTTTCTATGGAAATAATCGGCATCTTTCTCATCTTCCTCCTTGTCTTTGTCAATGGTTTCTTCGTCGCAGCAGAGTTTGCGATGGTATCAATTCGCCCCTCGCGTCTCGAGGAGCTTGTCAAAGAAAACCGGGCCATGTCCCATATCACCAAAAAAGCCGTCTCCAAAATCGATGATATGTTGTCGGTATGCCAAGTGGGGATTACCATCGCAAGTCTACTCCTCGGTTGGATCGGCGAAGCCTTGTTTGCTAGTGTTGTTTCTGGTTTTTTACGTATGTTCCAAATCGAATTGGATGTTGTTACCATCCACAGTATTTCGATTGGTGTTTCTTTCACTCTCATCACACTCCTTCATGTAATCTTGGGAGAGTTGGTTCCTAAGACACTCGCCATTCAGAATACCGAAGCAATTGCGTTAGGTGTTTCGGCACCCATGTGGCTCTTTTACTATTTGTTCTTTCCTGTGACCTTCATCATGAATCGATTGGCGGGAGGAATTCTCACATTGTTCCGTTTGCAACGAACGGGTGATAAGTATGTTCATTCTGCTGAAGAACTTATGATCATCATTGAGGAGCAGAGGAAACAAGGTCGGATCGACAATGCAGAGATGCAACTCATCCAGAAGACGTTTGATTTTTCGGAACATACTGCCAAAGATGTGATGACCCATCGACTTTCGATCATTGGGATCCCACAAGAATCAACCATCGACAAATTACTTCCTCTCATTGCCGAACATAGTTTTTCTAGATACCCCGTGTACAACCAAACTTTAGATAAAATTGTTGGAATTGTTCATGTTCAAAAATACTTAAAATGGCAAGCCGCTCATCTTTCAGCCAAAGGTAAAAAGGAGAAAATTACTGCCATCATGGAAAAGGACTTTGTAAAGGTTCCTGAATCCATGTCCATCGAACGAGTAATGACAAAACTCCGTGAGAAAAAACAACATATGGCCATCGTGATCGATGAATATGGGGGAGTATCCGGCTTACTCACGTTAGAAGATATTATCGAAGAATTTTTTGGTGAAATTAGAGATGAAACCGACACTGATGAAGTTGATGTAACTTCCAAAAATAAAAAAACCAAAACGATCACATTAGATGGAGAAACCGAACTCTCAAGTCTAACTGACATCTTAGAAGGGGAAGAACCTTCCGATATGGAAGAGGTGAGGACAATCGCCGGTTACTTCATGGAAAAGAATGAAGACATGCCCAAAGAAGGTAGCATCGTTCAAATCAAAAAAGGTAGCCTCAAAGTGAAAAAAATGGAAGGAAACAAAATCATTTCCATTCTCTTCACACCGAAACTAGAAGAAGACCACGATTCCGAAATGGAACGGGAATTGTCCTACGAGGATCGGTAAATGAAAGAAATCATCATCGCAGTTTCAGGTTCTATCGCTTCTTATAAAGCTTGTGATTTGGTAAGGGGACTTACCAAAAACGGATACCCTGTACGAGTGATCATGACGGCAAATGCTACTAAGTTTGTTGGAAAAATTACCTTCGAAGCTTTGACTGGCAAACCGGTGCGGATTGATGAATTCGACACTGGTATGGCTCATATTGAAATCAAAAATATTGCATCGGTATTTGCTGTGGTTCCAGCTTCCGCAAATATCATTGGAAAGATGGCGAATGGAATCGCTGACGATCTGGTAACATCCACTTATCTGGCTTGTACCTCGCCTGTGCTCATTGCACCCTCTATGAATCCAGGGATGTATCTCCATCCAGCAGTCCAAAGAAACTTAAAAACATTAGAAGCCGATGGCGTACACATTGTCTCACCAGACAAAGGTGTGGTTGTTTGTGGTGATGAGGGTTATGGCAAATTGGCAACAGTGGAAACCATCATGGAAGAGATCATCGTACTTCACAAAAAGAATTCATGAATTTAAAATTCAAACGTGTCATTGTTACCTCAGGTCCAACAAGGGAGTGGATTGATCCAGTTCGTTATATCTCGAATGCCTCTTCTGGGAAAATGGGTTATGAAATTGCCAAGTCCTTTTTGCAATACCCTGTTGAGGTGATATACATACATGGAAACACCCTGGAGCGCTATGCAAATGTCCCTGGTGCAAAAAAAAACCTAGAAGTAGAAACAACAATGCAACTAAGGGATGTTTTGTTGTCCCAAATGGAGGAGGATACACTGCTTGTGATGGCAGCAGCTCCCGCGGATTTTCGTCCGATCATGACGGCCGAACACAAAATCAAAAAAGAAAGAACTTCGGAAGGTAGCAAAGGGCTTTTGCTTGAACTTGAAGAAAACCCTGATGTATTACGACAAGTGGATGAGTTTGTCAAAGAAAACAAAATCCAAAATTCAATACGTGTAGGCTTTGCTGCCGAAACAAATGATTTAGAAAAACACGCCAAAGAGAAACTCATTCGTAAAGGTTTGCATTATATTGTTGGCAATGTTGTGGGTCATGGAAAAGGATTTGGAGAAGTGGAATCCATCCTTCGCATCTTTGGTCCCAGTGGACTTGTGAAAGAGATAGGACCTTTGCCAAAAGAAGATTTAGCAAAGTTCCTTGTTCAATTTTTAGTGACTGTTTGAGTTGTTTCCAAATCCAAACGCAAAGTAACCTGCAAGTAAAATCAAACCAAAACTAACGATGTAGTTCCATTTGATTTTTTCCCCTAGAAACAGGGTGGCAAAGAGAATGAAGACAAAGATCGTAATGATCTCTTGGATGATCTTTAATTGAAATCCTTCAAATTTATAAACGGTATACCCAATACGATTGGCGGGAACCATTAGCACGTATTCAAAAAAAGCAATTCCCCAAGAAAATAAAATCACATAAAACATCTGATTGGATTTTGCAAACTTTAAATGACCATACCAAGCAAAGGTCATAAAAATATTGGATAAGATGAGTAAAGCAACTGTTAGCATAATTGAATTTTCCGTTTGGTCATTTGATTGTATTTAAAATATGTTAGCCTATTGATTCCTCTTCGAAGACTTCTTTCCAAATTTTTGGTAATATCTCTCCTGATTTTCCTTGGAAATGGTGTTTCATCGACGGAGAAAGACTCGTTGTTTCGGGATTAATTTCAATTCCGATCGCACCACTTCGAATGGCGGTGAGAGCCAATTGAGCTGGAACCGAAACATTGGCACTGGTTCCAATCACAAAGACAACTTGTGACAATTGACAAAGTTCCCAACTCTTTGTCAGTAGGGACTGGTCATACTCTTCCCCAAACCAAACGATGTCTGGTCTGAGAAGGGATTCACAATTTTGGCAATATTTGAGACCATCATGGTTTAATCCATCTTGTTCCAAATGGAACTTTGTTGAACAATTGGTACATCTTGCCCGAAAAATATTTCCGTGCAGTTCAATGATTGGTTCACTACCCGAACGTGGATGAAGTCCATCCACATTTTGGGTGATGAGAAAAATTCCTTTCGATTTTTTTTGCCATTTTGCGATTGTTATATGGCCAAGGTTTGGTTCTGCATTTTTACAAATCCCTCTTCGCCAGTCGTACCATTCCCATACAAGTTCCGGATTGTTTTGGAAAGCCTCAGGTGTAGCCAAATCTTCTGCTCTAAAGTTTTTCCAAAGTCCTCCTTCGCCACGAAAGGTTGGAATTCCACTTTCATTCGAAATCCCTGCACCTGTCAGAAAGATGATCTTTTGTGCGTTTCGGATTGTTTCTAGAGTTCCTTTTGGTAAAAGTTCCATTTCTTCGGTTTATTCTAACAAATTCTCTGAAAAATTAAATCGGAAAAATTTTTAGGTTAGGAAATCTGGTGATTGTGAGCCGTCATTGGGAAGAAATCCAAAAAAAACTGGAGTCCATCAAGGGAAAACAATTATTCCGCGAAACAAAAACGTACCAAGGAATTGATTTTTGTTCCAATGATTATATGGGATTAGCATCTAACAAAAGTATGTTGGAATATTACCATTCCATAAAAGATTTATATCCCTTTGGATCCACAGCCTCTCGGCTTGTACGTGGTAATTATGATTCCATGGACCAGTTTGAAAGTAAATTTGCAAATTTTGTGGAAGGGGAGGCGGCACTTCTTGTTTCCAATGGATTTGTCGCAAACTTTGGTCTTTTGGATTCCATCGCAGCTCCCGATTGTTATGTGTTTACAGACCGATTAAACCATGCCTCCATTTTAGATGGTATTCGTATCTCTGGTGCCAAAAAGAAATACTACAACCACCTAGACTTACAACATCTAAAGTCACTCTTAGAAAAAGCGAATGCAGAAGACTCCAGCCAAAAATGTAAACGGATCGTTGTTACTGAATCTCTCTTTAGTATGGATGGAGATAGTCCTGACTTTTCTAAACTCATGGAACTTAAAAAAGAATATGGGTTTGTCCTTGTTGTGGATGAAGCTCATGCACTCGGTGTGTATGGAAAAGAGGGGAAAGGGATTTTATTTCGTGATGTATCAATCGAAGACATTCGATCGATTGATTACCGAGTGTATACACTTGGAAAATCCTTTGGTTTGGAAGGTGGAATCATTGTGACAAAACAAATGGGAAGAGACCATCTAGTCAATGTGATGCGCCCCTTTATTTTTTCGACAGCACCACTCCCGATCATTTCACAACTAGCGATTTTTGCATTGGATTTACTTCGATCGATGGATTCAGAACGGAAGACTTTACAAGTGTTGGCAGAAGAGTTAAAAAAATCCTTATGCTCATTCGGTTTTGCAATCACAAACACGGCATCTCATATCATACCTTTGCTCCTTGGTTCAGAAACCGAAGCGATGTATTATGCAAAACGATTGCAAGAAATGGGACTTGATGTACGCGCGATTCGACCGCCAACAGTACCTTCCGCTCGTTTACGAATTAGTTTGAATGCAAAGCTCTCAATACATGAGATAAATAGGTTGGTTTCTTCTCTCGTTCAAATACGAGAAGAATCAATTGCATTGAACTCATAGAACCGCCAAAGGTGTTTCCTTTGGCTCCAAACAAAAAATCTTGCTAAACAATTTCCCTTAGGATTCCTCAAATTTGCGAATCTTTTCTTTGATCGCATCCGTTGTGGATGATAAGGTTTCTTTGGAACTATTGTCAAAAGTGGAAGAAGTTTCTTTTGATTTTTTTGTCCCGTATCGATAAATTCCATATAACCCAAGAACACCTATCCCGAGTAAGGTGGCGTTGATCCAAGTATCATCGGGTTTTGCTAAAATTTTTGTACCAAATCCATAGACAATCGAATCGACCATCCCTTGGTTCCCATTTTCTTGAAACATCAAAACAATGGGATCTTGTAGGACAGATGTTCCAAATCCATTTTCCATTTTGGAGATGATTTCCTCTTCTCCCATACCCTCTTTGATTCTGTTTTCAATAAAGGTTTTGATGTAGCTAGAAGCAGCACACATATTGAAAGAACAAGATTGGATGGGAAGGCTGGGTAAACAGATACAGCGGATTTTTTCTGTGACCTTGAGAAAGGTTTGGATTTGTGACTCTTCTTTAAGGTTCGTTGTTGTCTTTTGTGAAAACAAAAAGCTTGGAGTGGTTAAAAACAAAACCAAACCCAGAACAAAAGAAATTCTAGTGCCTAACGAAGAAGTCCGATTTCTGTTTTTGCTGGGTAACATTGACCCATGCGTTAGGAGACTCATGCTGGATTTCCTTGGGGATGTTTTTTCTTTTCGCCGATTGGGAGTAACAAAAAGATTCCCGTGATAAAATACAACAGAGAACCGAGCCAAATCAATTTCACAAGTGGATTGATCCATACCTCGAGGTTAGCCACAATTTGTCGTGGGAAGTTTAGAAACAGTTTGAGTTTGTCTGTTTCATTTCCTGGAGTGAAGTAATACTGCATGAACATCAAAGGTAGATCAGGGTTTTCTGATTTCAAATCAGAAGTTTCAATGGCTCCAAGTTGGATGTAAAAATCTTCTTTTGCCATGGAATGGATGGCAGGTTCACTCGTTGGAATATGAGTTTCGAAATCTCCTGTTAGGTGAGAGATTTGTGGGTAGAACCTACGTTCTGTATCAAGTGTTGCAATTTTTTCCAACCCACGAAAGATTCCATAACTTGCTTCTTGAGATACAATCACATTTTGAATGTTTGGTTCGCCACCAAGTCCTGAGATCAGAACAGGTTTGATTTTTAGCGTGTTTGCTTCCACTTGGTAACCACCGATCATCGCTTTGTCAATAGATTGATAGATGATTTCTTCTGAAGTAGGAGGTTGCAGTTCATAAAAAAATCTTACTGATGTATTAATTTTAAATGCATTTCCCGCATAACCGATGAAGATGAGAACGAGGGAGAAGTGAACTAAATATCCACCATATCTTCTTTTGTTTTTTAAAAGTAGGTTGGTTGCTGCACGGAACAAAGATTCCTCTTTATGTTCTTCTCGCCTTGCTTTAATCCCTCGGTAGTATTCTTGCACAATTCCCGCAATGGTAAACACACCTATGCCAACGGTGAGAACCGAATATACTTCAGCAAGAACGTCTCCATACTTGCTATCAGGCTTTGTGAAGTTTTGAGAATAGAAGAGGATATAAGCACCTGCACCCAGAATTCCAAAGAGGAATGGTTTGAGGAGTGTAGACAAAAACACTGCACCTGCACCTTTTCTCCAAGCGAGTAGAGGTGCAGAACCCATAAGGAGTAATAAAAAGATTCCCGCAGGAACTCCCCAGGAGTTGAACCAAGGGGCTTTAAATTCTTTTCCATAAAGGAGTGGAGAAAAGACACCTAACAGAATCGCGGCGGTGGAAAGAACCAATAAAAAGTTATTGAGTAAAAAACTTCCTTCTTTGGAAGTGATGGCTTCCAAGTTTCTTTCTGGAGTCAGTTCTTTTCTTCTGTAAATCACAAAGCCTGTGAAAAACAGGAAACTAGCAATGATATAAACGATAAACGGTGTGCCAATGGTAGATTTGGAAAAACTATGAGGTCCTTCTAAAACTCCAGAACGTGTGATCCAAGTTCCAAGCAAACTGAAATGAAAGGCAAGGATCACAAGTAACATATTCCAAAATTTTAACATCCCTCGGCGTTCTTGGATGACAACAGAATGTACAAAAGCACTTGTGAGTAACCAAGGCATTAGGGATGCATTTTCCACTGGATCCCAAGCCCAATAACCACCCCAACCTAACTCTTCATAGGCCCATTTGGATCCGAGTAAAATTCCTGTTCCGAGAAAGAACCAAGAAAACAAAGTCCATTTGCGTATGAATTTCATCCAATCTTCCGATAACTGACCAGACACAAGTGCAGACATCGCAATGGCAAACGGAATGGATATACTCACATAACCGATGTAAAGGATGGGTGGATGGATGATCATCGCCCAGTGTTGCAGAAGTGGATTTAAACCACGACCTGCTGCTGCTTCTGGAACAAATTCGCGGAAGGGTTGTGCATCCCCATAAAAAACAGCAAGAAAACTGAAGAATCCAGAAAGTACCGCAAGGATGAGATTCATCATTGGAATTCGGTCTTCGATGGATTTACGTGTTTGCCATAAGACTATAAAAGTAAACACGTTTAAAATCAAATTCCAAAAGAGTAAACTTCCAGAGGATCCTGACCAAATGGAAGTCATTTTGTAAAATAATGGTAAATGTTCACTGGAGTGCATCACCACATAATAGTTGCTATAGTCAGAGCGAACTAATTGTGTGAGTAAAACAACAAATGCTAAGATGATGACAAAAGGATTTGTCATCAGGGCCAAACGGCCAAGCTCCACCCCTTTTCGTTCTTTATAAACAATGCCATAAATGGTTTGGAGAGCAGAAAAAATTAAAATCGCAAGAGAAGAGGCAAGTAAGATGGTTCCTAAATTATTCATTTTTCCTCAGCGTATCCAGCTTCGTACTTGGAAGCACATTTTGCTTCTACGTGATTGGCAACGAGTACCCCTCTCTCCAGTTTTCCATCCACTCTCGCTCTTGCTCCTTCTTTGAAAGCATCTGGCAGAAGGGTTTCTCCTGTAAAAAATACGGGTATGACTTGGTCGTTGAGTTCTAAGTCAAATTTGGCCTTTTTCCCTTCTCGTACTAAACTGCCCACACGTACAAATCCTCTCACTCGCAAATTTTGTTCCGAGTATTTGGTGGGATTGGCGGCAAGTTCAGAAGCATCGAGAAGGAGGTAGGATGTTTCCTTAGAAGAGAAATACGC
This sequence comes from Leptospira sp. WS60.C2, assembly GCF_040833955.1. NCBI lineage: Bacteria > Pseudomonadati > Spirochaetota > Leptospiria > Leptospirales > Leptospiraceae > Leptospira > Leptospira milleri. The sequence continues at coordinate 702,557 of NZ_CP162133.1, forward strand.
AATGCCTCCGAGGGAGATTGCAATGAGAAATAAGAGGGTTAAAAACTTACGATTCATGGTCCATTCTTTAGACGAATTCACGCCTTTCCTCTAACCTCTCTGATTGCAAGTTTCGGTCAAACAAAAAGGTCTTTCGAAATGTCTCAGAATTTCCTGATTTTACAGGTAGGATTTGGCTCCATACACAAAATATCCAATCCATTCTTTGATCGCTACAGTCGTTAGTTCTAGATACGATGCAGAAGGTACATACAATTCAAATGCGCCTGATTCCATTTGAATGGATCTATAATCGGTTGGAAACGGGAAAACATTGATATTTTGTTTTTGAAAACATCCCAAAGATCGTTTCATGTGGAAAGCAGAAGTGATAAGAATCGTCGACTTGAAGTTCTGTTTCTCTAAGATCTTTTTTGTTTCGACTGCATTTTCATAGGTATTGCGAGAGTTGTTTTCCAAAATTAAGTCATCTTCTCTCACACCAAGGTCAATAAACAATTGTTTGGCTAAATTCGCTTCCCGAAATTCATCCGTGAGTAACAAACCAGATCCTCCCGTAAACAGTATTTTCTTTACTTTTCCTGCTTTGTAGAGTCGTACGGCATCTGTCAGTCGGTCCGCTGAATCAGTAAGCTCTGTTCTTCCTATCGGCGAGGAAATGGTTTGAATCATTCCACCTAAAACGATGGCAACATCTGCTTTGGGAATTGTTGCGATGGTTACAGGCGGATACTCCTTTTCCAAACCATCTAGTAGCGAATTGGCAATAAAAGAACTAGATGCCAAATACAAAAAAAGCCAGAGAAGGAAGAATGAGAATTTTGATTTTCCAGGTTTGATTCCAAAGAAAAGAATCAGCGAAAAAAGAAGAAAGACAGGTAAGGGAAATAGAAAAATCGTTAAGACTTTTGACAAAATGAAAAATAAAGATTCCATAAAGGAAAGATCTAAACTTGAAAGAATTTTTACCAGTCCAAATCAGGTCCGAGAGCTCCCACTCCGCTTCCCCAATATTGGGACGGGTGGGGGTAACGAACCGATATTCCGAAAGGGGAACGTGAATATTTCCAATCTCTTGCAATTTGTTTTCTTTGTTGCATTTGTTCTTCAGTCACACCAATTTCAGTGGCGTTTAGCGATTGTTTTGTGAGATCGACCCATTCTTTGATGGCACTTGGATTTTGTTTTTTTAAATCTTGGATGAGAATTCGTAATTCAAATTCGGCATCTTCCCTTAAGTCTCTTGCAATTTCAGAAATTTGTGCATTGGAACCGAATACAGTTTCATTCCCTTCCGTGCGATCCACTGTATCTCGCCATTTGGCATAGGCTATGAATAGGTTCTTTGTTTCTTCATGCCGATACATAGTAATTTATAGGACGGTTGGGAACAGGAAAAAGGCAATCGAAATTAGGGAAAGGAGCCAATTCACTCCCGCCCAGGTCGTGTTGCCCTTGTCGATGTGAATGCGTATGATTTCGTTCTTATCTAAGATTGGCCTTTGTTTTCTGCGATGAACCACTCAATTCTCCTGTGCCCCGCACAAAAGGGGCATGGATACAATCGGAAATCTCCGAATTTGTCTTGGTTCCTTTAAAAATTGGAGAAACCTGCTTTTTTTAGTTCCAAGACATTTCTCTTTCAGGTATGCTGTCCTAAAAAAAATAGGATGGTGAGCACGTTGAAGAAGCTTCTCACATTGATGGTTTTCCTGGTCTGTTTGTCTGTGACAACGGCAGGGATATTTGCCGAAGAACCAACTCCGGTTCCAACAGAGACAACAACACAAGAGGAAACAGGTCACTCCTCTCACGGTGAATCCGTTCACGAAGAACTTCCTTATTGGACAGTGATTCCTTTTATCGCAATTTTACTTTCCATTGCGATTTTACCTGTGGCCTCTCACAAAACAGCCCACTGGTGGGAAGACAATAACAACAAATTGATTTTGGCCGTTGGTCTTGGTGCCATTTCTTTTGTCGTTTTACTTATTTATGGTTACAGCCACAATATTGTACATACCATTTTCTTTGATTATATTCCCTTTATCATTTTACTTGGTTCCTTGTTTTACATTTCTGGTGGGATCGTCATCAAAGGGGATATCAAAGCAACTCCTCTGAATAACACCTTGTATTTGTTAATTGGAGCAAGTCTTGCATCTTTTATTGGAACAACTGGTGCTTCTATGTTACTCATTCGCCCACTTTTGAAAACAAACAGCGAACGAAAACATGTTGTTCATACAGTTGTCTTTTTTATCTTTCTTGTTTCCAACATCGGTGGATCATTAACTCCACTTGGGGATCCTCCACTCTTTTTGGGTTACCTCAAAGGAGTTCCGTTTACTTGGACCTTTAAGTTATTTCCAGAGATGTTGTTAGCTTGTGTCATTCTACTCAGCATTTACTTTGTTTGGGATACCATCGCGTACAAAAAAGAAACCAAAAAAGATTTAGCTCGTGATACAAAACTTGCGACACCTTTTTCCATTGGTGGTCAAGTGAACTTCATTTGGTTGTTAGGTGTGATTTTGGCAGTTGCTTTTTTAAACAGTAACTACATCCCAGAAATCAACAACAGACCAACACTCGGGTTTGTGAGAGAGGGGGTCCTCATCATTCTCATTGCACTTTCTAAATTTACATCCAAAGAGGAAAATCGAAAGTTTAATAACTTCACCTTACATCCGATCCAAGAGGTTGCCTACCTTTTCATTGGAATTTTCATCACTATGATTCCTGCTCTTGTACTACTCGAAACTCATGGAAAAGAACTAGGAATCACTGAGAACTGGCAGTTTTTCTGGGCAACAGGAGCTTTCTCTTCGGTACTCGATAATGCTCCTACTTACCTAACGTTTGGATCGCTTGCTTCTGGTCTTCTTACACCTGCAGGATCGGCTCCACTTACACTTGGCCAATTCATTGGAAATGTCCAAGCAGAAGAGATATTAAAAGCAATCTCAGTGGGTGCTGTATTTATGGGTGCTAATACCTACATCGGTAACGCTCCTAACTTTATGGTGAAATCAGTAGCGGAAGAAAACAAAGTGAAGATGCCTTCTTTCGGAGGGTATTTAGCATATTCTATGGGAATTTTAGTTCCTGTTTTTATCCTTATCACTTTCATTTTCTTCGTCTAAGTTGAAGAATGCCGGGGATTTGTTCCCCGGTGTTTCGATCCCTTCATGATTCTGCAATTATCTACTTTACATACTTTATCTCGCTCTGGTTCTTTTTCTCACTTAGGGAATCGGAAAAAAACTCTCCAAACCGAACGAAACATCCTAGAATCCATTCTTCAAAACTCTCAAAACAAACTGATCTACGGAATTCATACAGGATTTGGTCCCCATGCCTTTAAATCCAATGAAGAATTAGACCTCATACAAAAATCTCTGATTTATCATTTGACCGTAGAACCAGTGTTAACAACAGAAGGGGCTCCCCATTCCAATCTATCCCACAAAGAGGCAAGGGCAGTTCTTGCGGCAAGGCTCTTTAGTTTGTCTCTCGGTGGTTCAGGAATTCGTTATGAAACATTAGAAATTTTGAATACACTTTTAGAGCTCGATTGTATACCGATTTTACCGGAAAGAGGATCTCTTTCGGCATCTGGAGATCTCATCCCTCTCAGTTTTATTCCATTGGCACTTCTTGGGGAGTCTGGGTTTACAGGGAAAGGTAGGGAACTTGGGCCCACCAAATGGAACCAAAAACAGTCTCAGATTCCAGGACTTCCATGGACTCCGAAACCCAAAGAAGCCATCTCACTTACCAATGGAACAAGTTTCACAACTGCACTCCTTGGATTGCAGGTGATGGAATTTCGAAACTTGTATTTTGTATCGATCGAACTACTTTCGTATCTCTTTCATTACCATTCTGTATTTCCAGATGCCTTTCATCCTGAGTATCATAACCACAAACAATTCTTAGGTCCTAAACGAATTGCGAAAATCCTTTATCCAATTGTTTCCCAACATCCAAAATTAAAAATAGAAGGAAAACGAATCCAAGATATTTATTCGGTTCGTTGTATCCCTCAAATTTTAGGTTCTATTTGGGATGAACTCGATTCAATTGCAGGTATCGTAGAACAAGAGTTAAATTCTTTATCTGATAATCCAGTCCTCATTCCAAAACATCCGAATGCAGGAGAAGAGGTTCGGTTTGCCGAAGGTGGTGGGTTTTACGCTTCTCAAGTGAGTTTTGCTGCCGATCGCCTACAAAATGCCATGGCAGTCTGGTTTACTTGGGTGGATCGATTTCTCAATTATTTGATGGAACCAAAAGAAAACGATGAGTTCCCTTTGATGTTGTCATCAAAACCAGGAACGTATGCTGGTTTATCTGGTCTTGGGCTAATGTCTACTCACCTAACGGCTGAAGTACGACGAGATAGTATGCCAGGATCTGTGCAGTCCATTCCAACGAATGGCAATAACCAAGACATTGTGCCGATGGGAGCGATCTCAGTTTTTAGAAATCGTAGAACCGTTCAGAGCGCTACGAAGTTACTTGCCATTTTTAGTTATGCGGTATATCAATCTTCAGCATTTGCAAAAAGAAAGGATTTGGTGCCTGATTACGAACTCTTTCAAGGGCTTAAGACGATGGAAGTAGATAGAAGTCTGGACTTTGAAATCCAGACATTAGTGGAAAGGATCTCGACGGTTACTTCTTCTCTTGCATCGACTCCAATCGATTGAGTCCAAAACCAAGAACTAAACCAAACGCTAGTGCTGCTAAGGGAACTTGTGTTTCGCCAAAATCTTTTGGTAAAACGTTTTCAGCTGTGGCAATTTGGATGTCACGTTTTACTTCCCCAGATCTCCCAACAATAGTTTGTCCATGAGCATAATCTTTGAATGGCCAGAGGATAAAAAAGGAACCTAAAATAAGTCCAAGTAAGAAAGTCATGGTATGTGATTTGTATTTTACAAATAACCATTTTACGATGTGTGTGAAAATGAGAAGTCCTAATAAACATCCAATTCCAAACGCTGCTAAAAAGACAATGGAACTTGGTTCTAAGATGGTGGAAAGTTTTCCTATGACAATTTGATACTCACCTAACACAAGCATAATGTAAGATCCTGAGATTCCTGGTAGAATCATCGCAGAGATTGCAATCACACCCGTCGCAAAGGCAATGATTGGGTTTTCTGATCCAGTACTATCTCCCATAAAAAAGCTAGGAACAATCGTAAGTAAGATTCCCGGGATTAAAAAGAGCCACACTGTAACACTGTGTTTCTCAATGAGTTTGTAAGGAACCACAAGAGAAGGAATGATGAGACCGATGAAAAGAGCAAGTGTGGCTTGTGGATGGTTTTGTAATAAGTATTGGATGAGTTTTGCCCCAGAGATCACGGAGAGTAAAAGTCCAATTCCTAAGAATACCAAAAACCAAAAGTCGATTCGTTTCATTTCTTTTGCAAATGCACTTCTCACGTCTTCCTTCCAAAATCCAATAAGAAGGGAGAGGGATACTTTGATGGTTTCTAAATGTAAGGAAGTGATTGCGGTAATGAGTCTGTCATAAAGACCTAAGATCAGTGCAAAGGTTCCACCAGAGACACCTGGGATTAGGTTGGCAATTCCAATGAGAAATCCATTGAGAATGCAGAAGAGAATTTCTTTTTTTGTAAGAGGCATATCGGAAAGGATGGATTCCACCAAACTTTAGGCAAGGTTTTTTCTCATGACCCAAATCCAGAGAATTCCATACAAACAGAGAGAAAGTAAAAACAATCCAAAGAAGATCGAAAGTTTTTCCCATGCTTGTTGTTGCAAAAAAAAGTGAAGGCAACACACAATTCCGTTAAAGAATGAGAAGACCAGGAGGGATCCCACTTTACCAAACTGTGTCTCGGTGAGTTTCTGATAGATGTGTTCTCTATGTGCTTGGAAGAGGTGTTTTTTTTGGAAGAACCGTTTGATTAATATGGTGATTCCATCGATCCAAAAGAACGGAAATAGATAAAAGTAATCAGTGACATCCCAAAGAATGGGGTCCGCTTGTGTGTGGTTTTGGTAGAGCAACGGGAGAAACAAAACAAAAAAACCAAGTGCCAGTGATCCACTGTCGCCCATAAATAATTTTGCTTTTGGAAAATTGTAAAAGATAAATCCAAACATGGAAAGAAACAAAATGGCGTACAAATTGTATCCTAAGTTTGGTTTGAAGTAAAAATTTGGCAGAACAAAACCTAAAGAAACGTAACAAATGGCAAAGGTGGTTACTATATACCAATCCATTCCATCCATAAAGTTAACCAAGTTGATTCCAAAGACTAAAAAGACGGTGAGAAAGAGAATTTGACCAATGTATGGAAAAGACACGAAACCAAAAAAACTTAGATTAGGTTGAATGCCCCACAAACAGAAGAAGGCAATTCCCAATTCTAAAACCAATCTGAGCTTTGGCGTTAAATGGTATAAATCATCGATAAAACCTAAGATTGAAAAAATGAATACACCAGCTAACAATAAATAAAGGCTTTCGTTCGGGGCGATGCTTAAGGGGACTTCCTTCCCAGTTGTCTCTAAGGGAAAAAAAAGATAAAACAGAGTCGAGATGAGAAACAGAGGGATAAAAAACATGCCACCGGATTTTTTTGTGACAGTGTCATGCAAACTCCGTTCATTGGGCACATCTTTCACTCCAAATCGAGAATGTACATAAAATCTGTGTAAAAAAAGGCTAAAGATGCCCAGAAAGAGGAAGGAAATGGGAAAAAAAGGAACCATTTTCGCAAAGTTTCTCGGAACGGGCTCTTTTGGCAGTTTTTTATTGCAAAATTCCGTCCCTCTTCGATGTTTAATTTATGTTTCAGGGCGTTTATACCGCGGTCATCACCCCCTTCCGCCAGGGGAAAATCGATTACGATAGTTATTTTAAAATCCTAGAAAACCAGATCCGATCCGGAGTGGCTGGTGTGGTTCCTTGTGGGACAACGGGAGAATCTCCGACTTTATCTTACGACGAACACAAGGAACTCATCCAAAAAACCGTACAGGTGGTGGCAGGGAAAATCCAAGTGATTGCAGGGACAGGATCCAATTCCACAAAGGAGGCGATCGAGCTCACTGAGTCAGCTTGTGACGATGGAGTGGATGGAATTCTCACCGTCAATCCTTACTACAACAAACCCACTCAAGAAGGAATGTTCCAACATTTCACAGCAATCGCTAACGTATCTTCTAAACCGGTCATGTTGTACAACATTCCAGGAAGAACCAATGTTAATTTGTTACCAGAAACTGTCAGCCGTTTGGCGGCTCATCCCAAAATCGCTGCCATCAAAGAAGCAACAGGGGATTTGGGCCAAATGGCAAAAGTCATTTCACAGTGCCCAGCTGATTTTGATTTATTATCCGGCGATGACAACCTAACACTGCCAGTGCTCTCTATTGGGGGAAAAGGGGTAGTTTCTGTGGTTTCGAATTTGTTTCCAAGAGCTTGTGTGGATATGGTTTCCTTATACTTACGTGGTGATTTGGAAGCTTCTAAAAAAATCTATTACAAACTCCTTCCTGTATTTGTGAACGCGTTTATCGAAACAAACCCGATCCCAATCAAAGCTGCTATGAGTTGGTTTGGGTATTGCAGTAACGAACTTAGATTGCCTATGACATCGTTATCAGAAGGTTCTGCTTCTGAATCATTTAAAAAAATCGTATTTCAATTAAAAGAGGAAGGCATTGTCTAAAATCAAAGTAGGTGTAATCGGTGCTGGGGGAAGGATGGGAAAGGCGATCATCCAAGTTCTTTCCCTTTCCAAAAAATCTGAATTAAGTGCTGCTGTTGTCAGAGAAGGCGCCATTTACGAAGGGTTTGATTCTGGAAATCACGCAGGCATCAAAGAAACAGGTGTATTGCTATCTTCCAACTTACAAAAAGCATGTGAAGATTCTGATGTTCTCATAGACTTTAGTACGCACACTGGTTTTGAATCCATTTTAAATACAGCGTTACAAAATAAGAAACCTCTAGTCATCGGAACCACTGGTCTTACCGATTCAGACAAAACTTTGATTCAATCAGCATCCCAAACGATTCCCATTGTTTTTTCACCAAACATGTCCGTGGGCGTCAATTTACTCTTTAAACTCACAGAGATTGCAGCGAAAGTTTTACACGAAGATTTTGATATTGAAGTTTTAGACATCCATCATCGGCATAAAAAAGATGCTCCATCTGGTACTGCTATGTATCTAAAGGAAGTTTTGCTCGGAGCAAGCAAACGAAGTGAAGAAAATGTTATTTATGGACGTCATGGTATGTATCCTGAGCGTGACCAAAAAGAAATTGCCATGCACACAATGCGAGCAGGTGAGGTGGTAGGCGAACACACTGTTTATTTCTTTAGTCCAGAAGAACGAATCGAGATCACACATCGTGCCCAAGATCGCAAAACGTTTGCTAGTGGTGCAGTCAAGGCCGCAGAGTTTTTACACGGCAAATCGAAAGGTTTGTACAATATGTTCGATGTTTTAGGGATTTAAATTGGATTTTTTTCGAGGACTATATATCATCCCATGGAGTAAGAATTATATCTCCATCAGTTTGGATGTCCTCATTGTTGCATTTTTAATTTATAAAACATATACAACTTTACGAAGAACCAGAGGAATTCAACTCCTACTTGGCGTTGGTATCATTTGGATTTCTGGTAGTTTGGCGGAATACTTAGGATTTGAATTACTGGAATGGATCCTTACCAATATACGACCAGCACTTGTTTTTGCCATCATTGTCTTGTTACAACCTGAACTCCGCAGGCTCACTGGTGATTTAGCAAGAATTCGACTCTTACGATTGTTCTTTCTAAAACCTTCTTTTGATTTGGATCCAATTGTGGAGGCCGTTCGTGCCATGTCGCAAGAGAAAGTTGGATCCATCATCGTACTAGTGAAAGACATCAGTCTCAAGGATATTTCGGAAAATGCAGTGCCCATGGATTCGATTGTCACTTCAGAAATTTTGCAGACAGTATTCTTTAAAAATTCACCTCTTCATGACGGTGCTGTGATCATCGAACAAAATCGCATTGTCTGTGCGGCTTCTTATTTGCCGATGAGTAGTTCAGTTGAAATTTCTACCTTAGGGGCAAGGCATCGTTCAGCTTTAGGATTATCAGAAGAAACAGATGCCATCATCATTGTCACTTCTGAAGAAACGGGAGACATTACCATTTGTTATGAAGGTGAAATGATCCATCCTGTGAAACCTTTGGAATTGAAGGCACTAGTGAGTGGCCTAATGTCTGGGAATAAAAGAGTAAAAGAAGAATCGCAGAGAAAAACCAAAGACAAAGATTCCGGAGTCATTATATGATTTTGAAATTGTTTGGAAAATTGGTTCGCAACTGGAAAGCAAAACTTGTATCGCTCATCATTGCTAGTATCTTTTATGTGAACTTGCAAAATTCAAAGGTTCTAATCAAAACTGTAAATGTTCCGATCGACTATCCAAAGTTATCCGGAAATTTAAGTTATTCTAAAAACCCTGAAAAGACCATCCCTGTGCGAGTGGAAGGTTTGAAAGACGTCGTAAACTATTACTCACAGTTTATGAAAGCAGTGATTGATCCTGAAGATGTACAGTTAGGTGTCACAGAAGTGCCTATTAAAAAAATTGTGGGTGTTCCAAGCGGTGTGAAAGTCACCAAACTCAAAAAAACGGTTCCTGTTGAAATTGAATCCCGGGGACTAAAAGTTGTTCCTCTAGAGGTTGTGTTTGAAGGAAATCCACCCGCTAACTTTGAAAAGTTGACCCAAATTTTAAGTCCTCAAAAAGTGACCCTAAGTGGAAAACCCCAAGATTTAGAGAAAATAAACAAAGTAGTGTTACCAGAAATTTCACTCGTCGATCGAAAGGAACCATTTGCTAAAACCGTAAAAATTCCAGATTTACCGAAAGGTGTTACTGTCCTAGGTTCTCGTGATGTAACGGTAAATGTAAATATCATTCCACTCTCTTATAAAACGGGTGAACAAACGGCGGCAGGGATTCCTATCGTTTGTGCTGGTTTGGATCCAAAATTAGATGCAGAGCTTTCTGAAGAACAAGTCGCAATTCGTTACTTTTCCCTAAAACCAATTCGGTCGGCCCAAATCCTAACAGGAATTACCGCGCAAGTTCCATGTAATTATATCTTTGATCCCATTAAAAATAAGATTGTACCGGAACTACAACCACAAGTCGCCAAAGTCCGGGTGATCAAAAACAAGGATTTAAAAGGGATCGAAATTTTACAAATTAACCCAGAAAAAATTGAGATTCGATATAAGGTGAAAGAACAGAATATTGATTCGGATCCTACCGAGGATGGAACAGGAATGGAAGGGCCGACACCGACACCTTCCGACCGATCTTAAACTAAACTCCAACATGTAAAAAACGCTCAATTATGAAACGCATTTGAATCATGCTCTTTGGTTCGGTTTCTATTTTAAAAATTCATAAATTTCTTTAAAACTTTCTTCAGGATTCTCCCACATTGGATAGTGGCCAATGTTTGACCAACGAATCAGCTTCTTGTTTTTGATGGGAAGTTTTTCAATTTCATCCGCCAAATGTTTGCCACTAACAGGATCTACTTCTCCATTGATGAATAAAAGTGGAACATCTGTTTGAAGAAGTGCATTTTTCCATCGGTCTCCATGTACCCTTCTTTCTGCGATATACTTTAAGAGTTTATGTGGAATCAAAACTTTATTAGGATATGTGATTAACTTCCAAAGTATCGAAATTTCTTTTTCAGTAGGTTTTGTATCTTTCCCAAAAACATCACTAAAGGCTACTCCGAATTTTTTTTCATCATAGAACTTCGCTAAAATTGCACCTAAGACTGGTGTGGCGAGTAGTTTTTGTTTGAATGTGGGTCTGTGCAGATGAGGGAAAAGTCCTCCGTTAAAAAAGACAGCACCATCAATCTCGTATTTTCGTTCTGGTCGTTCTAAGTGTCTTGCAAGTATTTCTTGTCCTACACTCACCGCATAATCATGGAAAACAAATTTAACACGTTTTAGTGCATTTTTTTCAATGAAAGACTCTATGATATCAGTTTGTTCCATCAGAGTATAATTGTGTTTTAGTGGTTTGGAAGAATAACCAAAACCTAAGAAGTCGATTGCGATTGTATTAAAGTATCTTGTTAAACCATTAAAAATTTTTGAGTAGTCCCATGACGAAGTGGGGAACCCATGTAACAAGATTAAGTTCTGTCCTCTACCTTCTTGAATATAAAAGATTTGAAATTTTTTATATTCAAAGAATTTACCTGCGGCCAACCATTCTGTAGCGTTCTTTTTTGGAAAATTAAGATCTAACATATCCGACATAGCACAACAATTCGGGAAGTGAGTCAAATAGAAGAATTTGCTATTTTCTCAATATTTTAGAGCCGATCTTATATAGGATGGATTCTTATTCTCTTATCTATTTTCAAAAGCCAGAGGGAGTGATATCCAATTGGGAATATTTCTGGTACCAAATTCCCTATGGGGCTCCAGGAATTTTAACTTTTGTTGTTGGTTTATTTTTAAGTTATTTCGCCTTTCAAAAATTTCGCAATTCCAAAGAGGAAAATCGTTTCTTTCACTTAAACCTGACCATTTCATTTATTAGTTTTGGATGTGTGGGTCTTGTTCTCACCACTAGAGCATGGATTCAAGACGTACACACGCTTGTTATCTGGAATGACTTATTGTATTTTTTAGTCGCTCCCCTTGCACCCACTGCCTTTTATTTGGCTTATCATATGACGGGAAAGCAGAGTAAACTATTGTTATACTACTCTTATGTCTGTTGGTTTGCCAGTTTTGTACTTTATATAGGTGTGATATTAGGAAAAGGATTCGAAACCACCGTCTTCGAGTTTCCCTTTGGAAAATACCCGAGAGGGAGTGCGTTTGTTCGTCCTTGGGGAATACTTGCCCCATTAGGATATTTTTTACTTATCTTACCTTCTTTTATCAGACACTATCAATACATTCGCAAACATTACCATTTAACACTATTTCATGGAGTGAATTTGTTGTTCTTGTTAACAACCTTAAATGCTCCAAGTATATTAGGATTCAAAGTATATCCTGGTGGATTTTTTTTGTTCATTCCGATGTTACTCGTTGCTTACGGAGTGTTTCGTTCTGACTTCTTTGATGTGAACGAACTTCTATTTCAAAAGAATGGAATGTTTTATTTTCTTTTTGCTCTTTTGTCTTTTGTGCTTATTTTTATCTCCTTTGGTGTTTCTTTTGGTTTATCTCCGGACGCATATGAATCTGCGAAGTGGTATCCATGGGGGATTCCTCCACTTATCTCTGTGTTCGGTGCTGTATTTTTATCGATCATAGTCGCAGGGGCAAATCCATCAGCAAGGATCAACCAACTTTGTGCGTTTGCACTCATCCTAACTGGCTTTTACGTAATTCAGTCTGTTCCTTTGAAATTAAACATTTCCTATGTAGTGCAACTTAGGATTTCCCAAATGACTTTTGTGGCTTTTGCATTTGCACCAAGCATTATGGTGCGACTCGTATTTGAAGCCATTGGTCAGAAGTCTCCAATATGGATCAAATGGATTGATGCACTTTGTATCACTGCTGCAATTTTATCTCCTTCGCCATATTTGTTTATTGGATATTATGATTATCCTTGGTCTCGAGTGCATCATGGTGGCCCGGCAGAATTACTTGTTGGAATCAACGGAGCGATTGCTTTACTTTTAGTCTTATATTCTTTTTTACGAAACAAAGGTTACACCAACTTTGCTTCAAAGTGGATCATTGGCTCCTTCCTTTTGTCGGCTTTGTTGTTACTTGCAGCACTACTTCCAAGCCATGGGTTTCCCGTGTATCCGATAGCCGATTTTCAATTCATTCCAGCGTTTTTACTCGGTTATGCGGTGCTTAGACATGGAGCTTTATCTTTGGAGGGAAGAACCATTCAATTAAGCCAACGTTTGGCAAATCTAGGTCTCATCACGATGGCAATTGCTGCTATTTTGTATTTTCCTTTAATTCGAGAACAATATGGTGTGGGGGAGTCTGCCTTTCATTTAACTATGATTGTATTGCCTCTAGTTCTTTTCAATTATTTGGTGATTTACATCATGTCGAGACCACTCGCAGAGGAACTTGATATCAGTTATTTTTTGTTGGATTTAGAAAAGCAAAAAGCAGATGAAGAAAGAGAAAAAGCACTGATCGCTCAAGACAAAGCAGAAGAGGCAAGGGAAGAGTCAGAAAAACTTCTTTTAAACATTTTACCCTACAAGGTAGCTCAAGAGCTTAAAACGAAGGGAAGCGTCAATCCAGTTCGTTTTGATAAGGCGACTGTACTGTTCACAGACTTTAAAGGTTTCACCAAAGTTGCTGAAGGGATGGACGAACAAAGTCTAATTGAGGAACTCGATGCTTGTTTCACTCAGTTTGATGAAATTATCCTTCGTAATAATTTGGAAAAATTAAAAACCATTGGCGACAGTTATATGTGTGCTGGTGGGTTGCCTGTAGAAAATCGAACAAGTGCAATTGATGCTTGTTTGGCGGCACTCGAAATCCAAAGTTTTATGAACCAATTGAAAGAAATCAAAACTGCCTTAAATCTTCCATTTTGGGAGTTACGTCTTGGGATTCATACAGGTCCTGTTGTAGCAGGGGTGGTGGGACGATTTAAGTTTGCCTATGATATTTGGGGCGACACAGTGAATACTGCCTCTCGCATGGAATCGGCTGGTGAGACAGGGAAAATCAATATCTCAAAAGAAACCTATGAACTTGTGAAGTATTTTTTTGTCACGGAGTATCGTGGCAAAGTCCATGGGAAAAATAAAGGGGATTTGGATATGTATTTTGTTCATCGCCTAAGGCCTCGTTATTCGCAAGACCCAGACGGAAAGGCACCTAACCAATACTTCCGAGAACTGTATTCTCGGATTTCTCGTGGTGCCAATATTCGTTGGAAAAAAGAATCCTAACTATTCCTTATAAAAGTCTTGGGTACTTTACGTCTGCTCCTCTTCTGCAAGCCATGTACGTAGTAACTGTGCCACATCCTCTGGTTTTTCTTTTGCGAGGTTGATCGCGTTTTCGAGAAGCTCGCGTCTGAGTTTTTCGTCGAGGGAGAGTTCGACTTCTGCTCCCCCTTCGTCCATCACACGAAGAGCTGCTTCCCTCATCATTTGTTGTTGGGCAGCAAGTTCTTCTTCTCTGAGTCTTCTTCTTCTTGCGATTTCTTTTTTGATCGCACGATACACCAAAATGGCAAGGATGAGTAAGATCAGAATGATAAGAGATGCAATCACCATATTTCGGATGGCACGTTGTCTTTGAAATTCTTCATCTTCTAATCGGAATTGTTCAGTCCTGTCTTTTGGAATGGTGATAACACTGATTTGGTCACCACGGGATCTTGTATAACCAATTGCCGCTTCTAAGTTTTTACGAATGAGTTTTAAGTCTTGTTCGGCGACAGGAATGTATTTACGATCATAACCCATTCCATCTTCTCGTTCCTTTCGTTCCCAAACTCCATCCACAACCACCGATAAACCGATTTTTTCGATTTTCCAAGGTTGGCGTTTGATGTCTTTCACTCGTTTGTTAAATTCGTAGTTATTGATATTTTCGTCTTTGGAATACTCAGCTTTTTGGTAGTCTGTATCTTTGTAACCAGGAGGAAGGTTTGGTTCTGTACCTGCTGGTCCATCGGGTGTAAAACCTCTTCCTTTAAAGGATTCCTTTGTTTCCTTGGAAGATACTTTCAACGAGTATCCATCTACCAGTTTACGCTCGTTATAAGGTGTATCAGGGTTATCTTCTTCTGCAACCACTGGTAGTACTTCGTTTTCTGTTAAGGATTCTTGGTCCCAGTTAAAAGAATATTCAAAACGAGTGATGTCCACTCGGTCTTCCCCACCTAAGTACCAACGTAAGGTATTTCGGATGTCGATGAGGCGTTTGACACGTTCCTCTTCTTCGATTCTAAGTTTTTCTTGGACAATTCTTAATTCTAATCGTTCTTTTTCTAAGTCTTCTTCAAAGTCAGAAATGATTTTCCCATCGGGATCAGCCACACTTACGTTTTCTGGTTTGAGTTTAGGAACGGCTCTTGCCACTAAGTTCACAATCCCTTTGATTTCTTTTTTGCTAATGCCTTCTACCCCTGGTCGAAAGTGTAAGATCACACTGGCTTTGACAGGATAGGAGTTAGATTCAAACAAATCGCCTTCAGGGATCGCAATGTTGACATCTGCTTTTTCAATGGGGCGTAAGGTGTTAAGCGACTTTTCGATCGCACCCTTTAAGGCTCTATACTTTTTGATGTCTTTGTCGAATTGAGTTTCTGTAAATTTTTCTATATCAAAGAGTTCCCAACCTGTGACACCCGCTGGGATCAAATTCTCTTGTGCTAACTTAGTAACAATTTCCTGTCTTTGCTCTGGATCGACTGTGATGACACTGGTATCACTGGAACCATAGGAATACCCGAGAGCATCTAACTTTTTTGTGACTTCGGAGAAGTCTTTGGTATCCAAATCTTTAAAGAGAACCACTCGGTTTCTTTGGGAAGAGACATTGGAGAGGATGATGATGGCCACCACAACCACAGCAAGCACCCCACCCAAAATCATTTTTTTGGTTTTGTCGAGTTTGTTGAATAACTCTTTTAGATTATCAAGGATCTTTTGCAGTGGTTCAGGCATAGTTCGGGCCTCATCGAGATTTGAGACATAATGCCATGAATTCGCTGAAATGTACAAGTACTTTTCTGGGGGATGCAGAAATTACCGCGTCAGTCTACCGAATCACTCGTTTGCAAATGGCTTCCCGCTAGAGTCAATAGATCTTCCGAAAGAGTCGTCTGTCATACTTTTTCCACCCATGCAAAATTCTAAAAAACTGGTTCGTCCATCCTAAAATTAGAATTGGAACTTCATTCTTTCTTAGAATTTCAGCTGACAAAGTGATTTTTGATCGGAGAGTATCGGTATGGGATCTTTTACAACCATCGATACAGAATATGCAAATTTAAAGCAGGTGGCGTCTTGTTATCTCATAGAAGAGGAAGGTCATGGGATTGTTGTCGAAACCAATACCACTCATGCTATCCCCAAAATCCTTCGGGAGATGGAAGCCAAACAAGTACGTCCCGAAAACTTGGACTATATCATTGTCACCCATGTGCATTTGGACCATGCTGGTGGTGCTTGGTTGTTATTGGAAGAGTGCCCCAATGCTGTGTTACTCGCTCATCCCAAGACCGCAAAACATTTGATCGATCCCAGTTTACTCATCAAAAGTGCCACTTCTGTGTATGGAAAAGAAAACTTTCAAAAGTTGTATGGTGAAATCAAACCCGTACCGAAAGAACGAGTGCGAGTGATGGAACATGGAGAATTTTTAGATTGGAAAGGTCATAGTTTTGAATTTATCTATACCAAAGGACATGCAAACCACCACTTCTGTATTTATGACAAGAAGTTAAATGGTGTGTTTACAGGAGATTCCTTTGGGATCTCATATCCTCATTTAGAAAATGGCAAATCGTTTATTTTTCCCACCACAACTCCAACAGACTTTGATGCCAAAGAAGCCATTCATTCGATTGATTTGATTTTGGGTACAGGAGCAAATGTTTGTTATCTGACTCATTTTGGTGCCGTAAACAATTTAAAACAATGTGCAGATGATTTAAAAGAAGGATTGCAGTTCTGTCAAAATTCTCTTTTGGAATTGAAAAACATATCCAAAGAAAAACGACTTCCCTTTATGGAAACTCAAGTGAAAACTTTGATGGAATCTTTGGCAAAAAAAAACAAAGTCACTCTCACAGAAAAAGACTGGGCTCTTTTAAAATTAGATGTGGGACTCAATGCACAAGGTTTGGTGTATGCCTTTGAAAAAATGGAAAAACATGGATAAGAATTTTTTCCATTTTTCGTATAGGAATCAATACCCTTTTTTTGTTTTTCTCTTTTTTTCTTTCTGTGTCACTTCTTTCGTCGGCAATTGTCATTCTTCGTTTCGAGAAAAGAAAACAACAGAACCGCAAATCCAAATTCAATTTGATTCTAAGGACTATGCAGAAACAAAATCCATTCCCACTTCTATATTAGAAACGAAAGATTTACTTTTCCTCCTTGCAGAACTTTCTAAAAAAGAAGATCCATCCATGCGTTTTATTTCCACCAACCGAACCGAAGAAATTATGGAAGTGAATGGAATCCGGAATACCTGGACAGAAGGTTGGGTGGTGTATGTGAATGGGGAGCGTTTAGATGGAGTTCAATTGAAACGAGGCGTAAGAGTCAACCAAACAGACCAAATCCTTATTCGATACCAAGCCGTCGAACGAGTGTTTGGTCGTCCTATCAATTGAGAGATAGGACAACAAACATTAACTATCTTTGTTAAGATTATCGTAACGTAGTGAGTTCTCTGTAAGCTCTCACAAATCCATCAGACATGGTTTTCGCGAAGGTAAGAGAAATCCTTGCTTTTTCTGCGGCAATCATCACATCGTGGAGTTCCACTGAGTTCGGATCGAACACGATTTTTTGTGTGAGTTCGTCTGCTTCCACTTGTTGGTCATTCACTTGTTCAAACGCCTTCTTTAAGGCATCAGCAAATGTGCCCGCCACTTCATCGGGAGACTTCGCTTCATTCGTTTTTCCATAATGGCGTTCATCCGAACGAAGGATTCCCACTTTGTCCCCTTGTGGGAGAAGGGAATGTGGTTTGTATGTGTGAGAGGAGAGTGATGTGATGCGGTCAATGGACATGGGGTATTCCTCGTTCAAATCATCGGCATTCGATTCAAAACCTAAAGTAAAAAATTATGTCTCTTTAAAAAAAGGGGCAAAATCGGCGCGAGCTTACGCTCTGCCGATCTCCATCGCTTTGTTCATCATGGCTTTGGAACCATTAATGAGTTGGACGTTGGCCTCATAAGAACGGGAAGCGGAGATCATATCCGTCATCTCTGTGACGATGTTGATATTCGGAAGTTCCACGTATCCTTTTTTCGGCCCTGTTTGGATCGCATCGGGGTGGGTTGGATCATAGGTCAATCGAAGGGGGCTCATGTCCTTTTCAATTTTCATCACCTTAACCCCTTTCCCTTCGCCAGGAGCCACTCCAAACGGATAGACCGGGCTTTTCCATTGAGTGCGGAGGTTAATCGGTGTTAGGATCACGCGGTCACGACGAAACGGACCATCACCATTGGTATTTCTCGTTGTGGTGGAGTTGGCGATGTTATTGGAGATCACATCCATTCGGAGCCTTTGCGCCGAAAGTCCCGTCGCCGAAATATTAATCGAATCAAACATTCCCATCACTTACTCCTTAGTTGGTTCTCATCACAATGTTGAGAAGACGGTTGTTTTGGTTTAACCGATCAATCATGATATTATAGCTCATTTGATTTTGGTTGGCTTCTACCACTTCTTTCTCAATGTCCACATTGTTTCCGTCAGGTCTCATTGTGGTGAGGTAGTCCAAATTGGTTTTTGGTTTGGCATCTCGGTAGTCGAGGGGCTTAAAAAATTCAATATGACGGTCGTTTGTGATTTTTGTCGGAACCGCTTTTTCTTTTTCAATTTTTTCCGATTCAATCGCACGTTTTAACATGGATTCAAATACCACTTCTGATCGTTTGAAGTTGGGAACATCCGCATTGGCTATGTTATCGGAGAGCACCTTTCGTCTTTGTGTCGCCGCGCCAAGCCCTCGTTCCAAAAGGTCTTGAGTTTTCATGAAATGTGTTGCTTCAAACATATTTCTCTTCCTCTCTACTTTCCCTTTCGGACGGTTTTTCTTCCTCCTAAAGACATTTATGTCACTTTTGAATATTTTTTTGGGCGGCCCCAAATGGATTTTCCACCAAAGAGAGAAACAGGCAGGGTCGGGCTCTCCCTTCAATCCTCCCCCAGTTTATCTTGGTAAGGACAAATCCATACAAGGAGTCTGGGGAGGGATTTCCGCTCGATCCCTGCCGCAGACTTGGGACGTAAACTCTAAATGATCCATTTCAAGAGGCAACAAGCTCTGTATCCGATTTGATCTTCCTTTTCTCTTCCCTCTCACTTCGTTTCTTTTCCCGATCGCCTACCACTTGTTCGTAGTATTCTTCATAGTAAGGAAAGTTAGTGCCCATGATTCGATCCCAAACATTGAAATATAGGGAGTAGTTTCCATGAAACTTTTGGTGGTGGAGGTTGTGATGTGTGGACGTATTGATCCATTTGGTGATGGGATGTGAGGCCCAACCTTTGGGAAAAAATTCATACCCAAGGTGCCACCAAATATTTAATATCATGGCATAGAAGGTTTGGAAGAGGACCACATAGAAGTGAACTGGTACAAACATGACAAAAGGTACAATGTAGATGGCTTCTAAAAATGCTTCTGTTGCTTGGAAACGATAGGCGGCAAGGGGAGAAGGATTCACCGATTGGTGGTGTTCGGAGTGCACATGGGGGTATACTTTTTTCAGATGAGCAAATCTGTGCATCCAATAGAACCAAGTTTCATGCCAGATCGTAAATAGAAGAAAGCTGATGAAAATATAACTGATTCCCCAGAAACCTGAAACAGGACCAAAGTAAACAGCGCTTGGCACAATTTTCGCTTTCATGAGAGTGATGTTTGTAACAGCCACAAGAGTGAAGACGAGTAACGTCACAGCCGACTGACGAAACTCTTTCCAAACTTTTTCGGCTTTCGGATAGAGTTTTTGAATGCGATAGGTTTCGAAAAAATCCTTTCGCCAAACATAGAATAAAAGGAAAGCAAAGCCTGCAATTGGATAATAACGAAGTAAATTCAAAACACCTTGGGCAAAGCCAATCTTGGCGACACAATCGAGAACCAATTCACATTGAACGGGACCACCAAACATATTTTTCTCCTGGCATAAGTTAGACTGCTTTCATCATACCTCGATTGGTCGATCGAATCGACCGAATCGGTCAATTCGGAATCAAAAAAGATTCCAAATAGGTGCGTTCGTTTTTATTTTTTTAGATTCTTGCGGTATTCGCTTGGACTGAACCCGATTTCGCGTTTGAAGGCATCATAAAAAGTAGATTTAGATGGGAAACCCACTTCATATGCGATGGTAAGAATGTTCTTCTCAGGTTCTGTGGCAAATAGTCTTTTGGCTTCTTCGATGCGATAATCGTTCAACAAATGAAAGAAACTTTTTTTCAAGTGAGAATTGAGAAATTCCGAAAGTTGGTGTTCGGATAAGTTCATTTGTTTTGCTAATTTTTCTAAATTGATCGTTTCATCTAGAAACACTTGTTCTACTTCCATCAGATGTTTTAGCCGATGATGAAGTTCGCCTAAATCGAAAGAACCCAATTGAGAGTTTTGGTATTTCTTTTCTTCGATTACAATGCGATGGACTTCACCCCACAATTCAGGACTTTTTTGTCGTAAGAGATAAATTCCGATCACCAAACAGGCGATAAATAGGGATACAATTTGTAATCCATGTTTCTGGTGAAAGAATAATGTGTAAATACCGACTGCACTGGCGATAGCACCAAACCCTACTACAAGACCCACCAAACGGAGGTGTGCTGATTTTTTAAAGGATTCCCATCGGATGTAACGAACCATATGGGAAAATACATAATAAGCAGAATAAAAAATAGGAAGAACAGCAATGAGAATGATGATTTGAAATCGAAGAGGAACTCCATTTTTTACATACGAATCATGAATCGCAATTTTTTCTTCTGCCGGAGACAGATAAAACGGGATCATGAGTACAAATACAAAAGCTGAAGGCAATAGTTCCCAGAGAGAAAATCGGTTTTTGCTGTGATTTTCATTCCAGAGTTCTGAAAAATACTGTTTCAATAAAGAACCAATGCATGCCGTAAAGGGCAAATGCACCAAATAAAAATGGGGGTATTCTCGAAACAACTCAGTGGAAGTGAGATAGGTATGGGTTTGAAAAAACGCCGCAAATAGAAAGAGTAGCCCCTGTACAATGGTTTGCCGACTTGTTTTTGACCCCAAAAATTCTCCTAGGGCAAATAGGAAAGACAATCCTGCCGAAAATCCAATGATGTGAATGGCTACATTCCCCATAAATATAGAAGCTTCTAAAGATCGCGTTAGAATGTAAAATAAAATCACTTGCCTAGTGTTCCTTCCCAAATAGTTTTACGTCTGAAGCGTGGAATCTAACCAAAGACAATCGTCATTTTTATGGGAAGGAAATACCTTAGAGATTCACCTGCCTGAACAATTCAACACAAAGGAAGTTTCGAGCGATTGGGTTACTTTTTTTGCGTTATTGGAAAACAATACTCCCCGAACTATCATTATTTTCGCTCACAAATTAAAGGAAACAGACACTGCGGGAATTTCATTTTTAAAACTCGTCCGCACAGAATGTGAGTCGAAAGAAATTCGGTTCGACTTACGCGGATTAGACGAGAAGTTTCAATACCGATTAAAAATTGCAAGTGATGATAGCAAAAAATACCAAGAACAACTTGCAGTAGCCCTTCGCAAATCCGAACAAATTGGAAAACTCACTCTAGATTCTTTATTGGAATTCAAATACCTCATCACCTTCACTGGCGAATTAACCGTTTCATTTTGGCGTTCTTTTTTACACCCTTCCAAAATCAGATGGAAAGATAGTTTCCGCGTGGCCGAATCCATGGGAGTCAATGCCTTTCCGATCATTGCCATGATTGGGTTTTTACTTGGTCTCATCATGTCCTTTCAATCGGCAATTCCGATGCGGAGATTTGGAGCAGAGATCTTTGTTGCCAATCTTGTGGGACTTTCTCTCTTTCGAGAATTGGGTCCACTGATGACCGCTTTTATTTTATCGGGAAGATCTGGTTCTGCGTTTGCGGCAGAACTAGGAACCATGAAAGTCTCGGAAGAGATCGATGCTCTGACGACCATGGGTCTTCCCCCCGTTCAATTTCTCATCATCCCAAGGCTTGTGGCATCTCTCATTGTCACACCACTTCTCACCATTGTGTTTAATTTATTTGGTCTCATTGGTGGTGCGGTTGTCCTTGTGAGTTTTGGATTCCCTTTGATTACATTTGTCAATCAGGTGAACATTGCTGTTGGACTTTCCGATATATTAGGAGGTCTTCTGAAATCTTATTTTTTTGGAATGATCATTGCATCAATTGGCTGTTACCGAGGTTTGAAAACAGCTTCTGGGGCAGGAGCTGTGGGTGAATCAACAACCTCTGCTGTAGTTGGTTCGATCATTTTAGTTTCCATCTTAGATGGAATTTTTTCCGTCTTATATTTTTATTTACGCATATGAATGATAAACCGATTATTCGAGTCGAACACCTAACAACAGGTTATGGTCATACTGTGATCATGGAAGATATTTCCTTTGATGTCTACAAAGGAGAGATCTTTGGTATTCTTGGTGGGTCTGGTTGTGGTAAATCGACGGTTCTCAAAAATATGATTGGTTTAACTAAACCTTTTAGCGGTAGAATTTGGATCGATGACGATGACATCGTGATGGCAGAAGGCAAACAAAAGATTCAAATCTGGAATCGAATTGGAGTGATGTACCAACAGAGTGCTTTGTTTGGTTCCATGTCTTTACTTGAGAATGTGCGTTTACCATTAGAAGAATTTACGAAACTACCTCTTCCTATCATGAATGAAATTGTGATGACCAAATTAAAAATGGTGGGACTTTTTCCTTTTGCTCATCTGAGTCCTTCTGAACTTTCAGGAGGGATGAAAAAAAGAGCCGCCATTGCACGTGCGATGGCTATGGATCCAGAGATTGTATTTTTGGACGAGCCCAGTGCAGGCCTTGATCCCATCACCAGTGTTGAATTAGATCATCTTATCATTCGTTTGTCGAGGACTCTCGGTGTTACCTTTGTGATCGTTACCCATGAGTTACCATCTGTCTTCACAATGGCAGACCGAGTCATCGTGTTAGATAAGTCTAAGAAAGGGATCATAGCAGAAGGAAAACCAAAAGACCTCAAGGAAAAATCCAAAGATCCATTCGTGAAACAATTTTTCAATCGTATCCCACAGGAGAGTGCTCCCCTATGAACCAATCCAATACAGTCTATTTTAAAGTTGGTGTTTTTGTTTTAGTTAGTTTTTTTACACTGATCCTCTTTCTCATTGTTTTCACTGCTGGAAATATTTTCCAAAGATCTGTGAGTCTAGAAACCTACTTTGATGAATCAGTGCAAGGACTAGATATTGGTTCTCCCGTGAAACACCGCGGTGTGAAAGTGGGGACTGTTCAGGAAATCACATTTGTACAAAATGAGTATGCGGATAAATTAAATGAAGATACCGCCTTACGATATGGACGTTATGTCCTGATCAAAATGTCTGTTCCTGATTTTGTGAAAGGTGTGTACGGGAATGATCTCAAAAAAACCGTTCAAAGAATGATTCAAAGTGGACTCCGTGTTCGTCTCGCCTCACAAGGATTAACTGGAACAGCCTATTTGGAAGTGGACTATTTGAATCCGGAAAAAAACCCACCTTTGTACATCGAGTGGGAACCAAAAACGGTCTACATTCCATCAGCACCTAGTACCATCTCCAGATTCACGGCATCTGTGGATAAGTTTTTTGATAAAGTGGAAAAAGCAGACGTGGACAAAATTCTTTTGGGTGTTGGAGATTTGATCAAAAATTTAAACCAAACCATCCTGGATGCAAGACTCGGGGATTTGTCGAAAGAAGCCACATCCTTACTTGTGGATCTAAGAAAAACCAATGGGGAAGTGAAAGCACTCATTGCAAGTCCAGAGACACAAAACCTCCCGAAAAAACTGGATCAATCTGTGTCCCAATTGCAGACCACACTCAAACGATTGGATACACTTCTTGCGGCAAACCAAGGCGATATCTCAACATCCATTGAAAATTTAAGAATTGCTTCAGAAGACTTAAAAGAAGTCACTGCGAATGCAAAAAAATATCCTTCGCAGTTCCTATTTGGGGATGCTCCGAACAAGTCTAAACTATGGAAATGATCTAGATGAAATTATTGTTTCGTGTATTTTTAATAAGCCTATTAGGAGTTTTGTTCGCACAATGTATTGGTGTGAGTAAAACCTTTCCTGAAAAAAGATTTTTTTTGATCGAGACCACAGAAACCAAACAGTTGTTTGCTCCCCCTAAGCCTAGAACATTTTTAGTGAAAAAAGTATTCATCTCGCCCAGGTTTGAAGGTAAGGAATTCGTATACCGAAAAGACAATGTAGTTTATGAGTCCGATTTTTATAATGGTTTTTTTATACCGCCTTCCCATAATTTTAGAGAAGAGTTTTCCAAATCACTCATTCGTTCTGGAAACTTTGAATGGGATGCAAACCTTCACACAAGACTCAATATCACACATTTTATTGAACTCAATCTTCCACAACTTTATGGAGATTTTCGAGCAAAAGAACCAAAAGCTGTGATTGAATTTGAAGTAGTGATCTATGAAGATAAAGAAAGTATTGCTTCCCCAGTATTTCGAAAGACCTACAAACAAACAGTCATCATTGAAAAAAAAGATGCTGAATCTCTTGTGATCGGATGGAATATTGCTCTCACACAAGCACTCAGTGAATTGAATCTTGATATCAGCAAACAATTGAAATGATTTGATTGTTCGTTATTGATTGGTATTTACATTCAAAAACGAACATACATTTTAAACTTAGGGATAATAGTCTTACGCTGAATCATTTGAAAAGATTCATGGAAATATTAGGAAAGGTACTTGCATTCCGTACGCACTGTTTGGTCATATAAAAATCCTTTAGGTGAAGTATGAGACTGATAGAATCCATTGTTCCTTTTTATTTTCTTTTAATGTTAATTGAGATTGGTTACACTCGTTTCAAAAAGAAAGACTATTATTTTTATGAAGACTCTCTGGCTGATTTGAGTTTAGGGGTCTTGAGTCGTATCTTCGATGGTTTGATTTTACTTGGTCTTGTCTTCGTTTATTCTAAGTTGTATGATCTGTCCTTTGGTGTGGAAACACTCTCTAAGCTGTATTTGGCACCAACATCACCTCTTTATTGGATTGTTCTTTTTATCTTATTGGACTTTTTGTTTTACTTGGCGCATCGTTATAGCCATGAAATTAAGATCCTATGGGCATCACATGTCGTTCATCATTCAAGCGAAGAGTTTAATTTGTCTGTTGCCTTGAGACAATCGTTCATTCGTAATATTGGAATCGGAATATTTTATCTACCACTTGCTCTTCTGGGATTCCCTGTGGAGTCTTATCTCATCATTGATGCACTCAACCGTACATACCAATTTTGGGTGCATACAAGAGCGATCAAAAAACTACCCAACTGGTTTGAAGCTATTTTTGTAACACCATCTCACCATAGAGTCCATCACGCGATGAATCCTGAATACATTGATAAAAACTATGGTGGTGTTTTTATCATTTGGGATAAGATGTTTGGAACGTTTTGTAAAGAAACGATTG
The DNA here is from genome assembly GCF_040833955.1 of Leptospira sp. WS60.C2. NCBI lineage: Bacteria > Pseudomonadati > Spirochaetota > Leptospiria > Leptospirales > Leptospiraceae > Leptospira > Leptospira milleri. Next base: position 728,070 of record NZ_CP162133.1, read on the forward strand.
AGCCTCGTTATGGACTCACTACACAATTGCACAATTACGATCCAATCAATGCAAACGTGCATGTTTTAAAAGATTTGTTTTCTGATTTGGTAAAAACCAAAAACAAATGGCAGGGAATTGTTTCTTTTTTCTCTTATCCTTCGGTTCGCCCTGATGATTTGCAAATGGCGATTGATCGGGGAGTGACAGATCCCAAGGTTTGGTTGTCTCACCACAGGTTAGAGTTAACCAACAAAGTGCATAACCCAGTGCATCGGAAATCTTCTGGAACATTGGGTTATCGAGTGTTTTTGTTCTTTCAGTTCATCATTCCAACGATTCTTACTTTATATTTCTTGAAACGAATGCATCTTTATGGGCTGGGCGAAGTAACTTCTGTTTTTGCCTTACTCGTTTTTTCCTTTTATTCCTTGGGGAAATTATTAGAGGGAAAAAAACATTGGCTTTCTATCGAAATTCCAAAGTATTTCTCTTGGCTATTTCTCATTCTTTATTTTTATAAATCATAGAACGATACCTCTATGAAATATTTACATACAATGATTCGGGTTCAAAATTTGGAGAAAACTCTCCATTTTTTTGTCGATATCCTTGGTTTAAAAGTCTCACGCCAAAGAGAATACCCAGAGGGAAAATTCACTCTCGTGTTTTTGTCTACTGGGGAAGTGGATGCTCCTGAAATCGAACTGACCTTTAACTGGGACCAGGCGGAACCTTACTCCGTAGGCAGAAATTTTGGGCATTTGGCATATGAGGTCGATGACATCTATCAAATCTGTGAGAAAATCCAATCCATGGGTGTGGTGATCAATCGACCTCCAAGGGACGGTCGAATGGCCTTTGTTAGGTCTCCTGATTTGATCTCCATTGAATTACTACAAAAAGGAAACCCTTTGCCACCCAAAGAACCATGGGTTTCTATGCCCAATACGGGAGAGTGGTGAGTTTTGGGGAATGTGCCCAAAATTGCCGTCATTGGAGCAGGTGCCTCAGGTTGTTTCACGGCATTACAAGTATTTGAATCACTGAAGGGAAATGCTCAGATTCAAATTTTTGAAAAGAGTAAGGAACCTTTAGCAAAACTTAGAATCTCGGGTGGGGGACGTTGTAATGTCACTCACCAATTGTTTGAGCCAGAACTTCTTTCCCTTCGTTACCCGCGTGGTCAAAAAGAATTACGATGGGCGTTCGAACGCTTTCAACCGAAAGATACCATCCAATGGTTTCAGAAACGAGGTGTGGAATTAAAAGCGGAAGCTGACGGCAGAATGTTTCCTACAACAGACAAATCAGAAACGATCATTGATTGTTTTCTAAAAGAATTACAAAAGTATCAAATCCCAATTCATTATGAACAAGCATTAGTCGGCATTTACAAAGTCGAAGGAAATTCGAAAAAATTTCGTATCTTATGGGAAGGTGGAACCGAAGAGTATTTTGATTTTGTCGTGATCGCAACAGGTTCCAATCGAAAAGTATGGAGCATCCTTGAAAAATTAGGACATACAATCATCGATCCAGTTCCTTCCTTATTCACTCTCACATTGGAAAATACAGATCTTATGGAATTAACAGGGCTTTCTATCCCTCATGCAGAAATTAGAATTCTTCCCAAAGGAAAACCACAAACAGGACCTCTCCTCATCACACATTGGGGACTCAGTGGACCATGTGCCCTTCGACTTTCTGCTTGGGAAGCGAGAACCTTATTTCTTGCAAATTACAAGGTAGAATTGTCCGTAAACTGGATAGAATCTACTCCCACGCAAGAAGTAGAAGACTATTATTCGAAGAAAAAAGAAGTTTCTCCTAGTGAAAAACTTTCCCCCAATCCTGATTGGAAATTACCATCTCGTTTTTTTGATTGGATTTTAAAAGAATCAGGTATTCAGATAAACAAACGTTATTCGGAGTTAAGTAAAGCAGAGATTCGTTTTTTAAGTTTAAACCTAACCCAGAAAAAATTGCAGATGGTAGCAAAGGGTGTGTTTAAAGAAGAGTTTGTCACAGCAGGTGGAGTAAATCGAAAAGAAATCCAATTCAATACAATGGAAAGTAAAATTTGTCCAGGTTTGTATTTTGTCGGCGAAGTGATCGATGTAGATGGAATTACTGGTGGATTTAATTTTCAAAATGCTTGGACGACAAGTGTCATTGCCGCCCAAGGAATTCAGAAAACACTTGTTACTTGATCTTGTGAATTTGGATAAAATCGACAGTTTGCGCAACAGAACCTGGCGCGCCCGATAAAATCACAACAGTATCACCCGATTTTAATTTCCCCTCAGACTTTAGAGTTTTACTCATGAAGGCAATCATATCAGGAAATTTATCCATCATCGGCATGACATAAGACTCAACTCCCCAAAACAATTGCATCTTTCTTGCTGTTCCCAGAAACGGTGTAAAAGAATAAATGGGATTGAGTGGACGAAACTCTGAAGAGAGTAAAGACGAATAACCTGATCTTGTAAAGTTGATGATCGCTTTGGCACGTATGGATCTGGAAATCGACTCGGCCGCACTGCCAAGAGCTGTTCTTTCTACTTCAAATTCAGATCTGTCCATACTGCGAAGGTGGGACAAATAAATTTCTGATTCTTCTGCTGCTTGGATGATGCTTGTCATAGTTTTGACAGTTTCTACCGGATATTTTCCAGAGGCTGTTTCGCCCGATAACATCACTGCATCCGTTCCATCCATCACGGCATTAGCAACATCACTTGCTTCGGCTCTTGTGGGTCTAGGGTTGTCGATCATTGTCTCTAACATCTGTGTGGCGGTGATGACTGGTTTGCCTCGTTGATTTAGTTTTGTGATCATCTCTTTTTGGATGATAGGAACATATTGGGTATCAAGCTCAACTCCTAAATCACCTCTTGCAATCATAATCCCATCACAATGATCGATGATTTCTTCAATATTTTGAATTGCTTCTGGTCTTTCTATTTTTGCAATGAGGCCTGCATAACTATCTTTCATAAATTGGCGTGCCATCTCTAAATCACTTGCTCGTCTAACAAAAGATAATGCGATATAGTCCACACCTAAAGAGAGTGCAAATTGTAAGTCTTCGATGTCTTTTTCCGAAAGTGCAGGAGCAGAGATAGGGGTTCCAGGTAAATTGATTCCTTTATTGTCTTTTAAAACACCGCCAATGACAGTTTCTAACACTGCTTTTTCTTTCGATTTGGATTTTACAACAAAAGCGAGTTTCCCATCATCAATGAGAATTTTATGTCCTACATCGATGTCATTTAAAATGTATTGGTATGTGCATCCTATCTCATCTCTAGTTCCTAAAAAATCGCCATGATTGTTAATAGCAATTTGGTCGCCCGCTTTTAATTCGATTGGACCCACTCCGAGTTTTCCTGTTCGGATTTTTGGACCTTGTAAATCGGCCAAAATCCCAATTGATTTTCCCGATTCTTGTTCACATTCTCGGATCAGTTCAAAAATTTCTTTGTGGTAGTCGTGTGTGGAGTGGGAGAAATTCATCCGAGCAAGGTCCATCCCTGCGTAAATCAAATTCAAAATTGTTTCCCGATTCGCGGAGGCAGGTCCGATGGTACAAATGATTTTAGTGCGTTTTTTGGGGATTCGATTCTCTTCAGGCATAGACCCTATCCTTGGCTTTTTTGATTTTTCCTGCAAGTAAATTGTATGGATTGAATTGACTTGTGCCATTTTTCATAAAAATATCAAATTAATGGCATCAAATGCACTCGCTCTTATCTACCATTCTTCGTACAACCTCGAATTGCCTGGTCATGTTTTCCCTGCTCATAAGTATTCTCATTTATACAACCGAGTGAAACGAGATCCCGTTTATGCTTCTTGGGATATACTTTTACCAAAAAAAGCAGACGAAGCTGATTTAGAATTGGTACATACGAAAGAATACTTAGATGATTTATTCGGCTTCGAACATACACCACGTACCATGTATTCCGAACTTCCGTTGAATCGAAGTATTGTGGAAAGTTTCATGTACGGAGTTGGTGGTACGATCATGGCTAGTGAACTTTCTGATAATCATAAGTTTGCTTTTAATATGGGTGGAGGGTACCATCATAGTTTTCCTGACAAAGCGGAAGGATTTTGTTATTTGAATGATGTTGCGATTGCAATTCGAAAACAAAAACTAACAAAACCAGATTTAAACGCACTCATCATTGATCTCGATCTTCACCAGGGGAATGGTAATTCTTATATTTTTCAATATGATGACAAAGTTTACACATTTTCGATGCACCAAGGAAATTTATATCCGAAAAAAGAAACATCTAACTTAGATGTGAACTTAGAAGCAAATATTAAAGATGATGAATATCTTTCTATCCTTGAACAATCCTTAAATCAAATTCGAAAGGATTTTGATACAAATATCATTTATTATGTTGCAGGAGCTGATCCTTATGAAGATGATTCTCTTGGGGAACTAAAAGTTTCTATGAAGGGTCTGAAAGAAAGGGATCGGATGGTTAAGAAATTTGCAGAGTCAATGAATGTTCCTTGTGTGGTCACCTTGGCTGGTGGATATGCAAGAAATTTCAAAGATACAGTTGAAATTCATTTTAATACGATCACTGCATTCGGTGAAACATAATGGGTGTTTTTTCATCTACAGATAAAAAGAAAAACCAAACAGATTGGTTGAATTTAGATGATTTGTCTTTAGTAGACGTATCGAAAGAATTAAATACTTCGCTTAATATGGAGCCAAAACTATTCAATCGTTTTACTCATTATGAAGTAGAACAGTTGTTAGTAAGTTCTGGTATGATTTCTGCAGTTGAAAAACGAGGATTTTTAAATCCAATTATAGAGTTAGAGATTCTAAATGACTTTGATAATCGAATCTACATCAAATCAGAATCTAGAAAAATATTGGTTCACACAAGATTGAAAGTTTCCCAGTTCCAACTTAAGGGTGACGATGAACAGTTCCCCATGATTTACATTGATTGGTTGCTAACGCAAAATATAAATTTTGAACCTGGGGGCATTAAGAAGGAATTGTATTTTGGGCAAGAATATCCTGGTCTCAATGTATTGAATGAGTTTACTGATTTTATTCGAGTGTTATCAAAAAGATTAGGAACTTCAGGAGCCTTCAATGTTCCTGAGTATTTCCATGATGCCGTTTTATTCTCAAGAAAGTTTCGTTTTATTGATCCAGAGAAAGAAGGTACATTCCGTGCGCTTGTTAGAAACTTTCGCGGAACAAACCTTCGAAGTTTATCTTCCCAAATCCATCAAAACAAAGTACAATATGAAACCGGTGAAGTTTACGAATGGAAATACGGTGAAATGATTTCCTGCACAGACCCTTATTTAGAAAAGAAAGTGTTTCATGAGGCTTATTTTCGGAAAGTGGATGAAGTAAAAGAAAAGTTAAAATTTAAATTGGTCTCATAATCGCTATTAGAAAATCCGATACTCTTAGCAGATGTCCGAATATTCTTTCAAACCTGAAATTCTCATCATTGATGACGATACTGAAATTTGTGAAACGCTAGAATTGATTGTCAATGGTTTGGGATATTTTGTACGGTATTTTACCAATCCACTACAAGGACTTGAATACTTTGATCGGGAAAAAAATCCCATTGTCTTTTTAGATGTCAACATGCCTCAAACTTCGGGATTGGAATTGTTGCCGAAAATTAAAGCTATGGATTCGAAAACACAAGTTCTAATGATGACTGGTGAGCACGACATCCAGACGGTTGTATCCTCTCTATACAATCGTGCATCCGATTTTATTTTAAAACCTTTCCATGCCAAATCTATTGAAGCAGCTATTTCAAGGTCGTTCGAATATTACAACTTTCTAAAAGATAAAGAATCGATGGATGAATCCATTAAACGTGATTTGAGGCTTGCAGCAAAAATTCAATCCAAAACAATGAATTTGCCAAAGCTAAAATATAGAATCTATTCTGAGATTAAACCGGTGAGTTTTGTTTCTGGAGATTTTTCCCAGGTCATCCCACTAAATGAAGATAATACATTAATTCTGATGGGTGATATTGAGGGTCACGGCGTTACATCTGGATTGATCGCTATCTTGATGACTACCATTCATAAAGAGTTTGCACGAACAACAACAGTTTCCCCCTCACAGTTGTTATCTAGATTGAATCAAGAACTTTGTAATGAAATTGGAACCCATAGTATGACAGCGATAAGTATACTAGTCAATCATACTGAAAAAACTCTTACGTATGCGAGAGGTGGGCACCCTTTCCCAATCGTATTTCAGAAGGACAATCATGCTCCTTTGATTTTGCATGACCAGTCTGGTCAAATTCTTGGAATTCTGAAAGATATGGAGTTTGCAGAAAAACAAATCAAAGTCAATGCAGGAGCAATCCTATTTTTATACTCTGATGGATTACTTGCTTCAACTTCTCATCCCCTTGTGCAAACTTTAGCACAATTCCCGGGAGGAGAGAGTCGTATGGATGCAATGAAATCCGAAATTACAAACTACATACAATATCTGGAAACTTCAGCTAAAGCAGTGGATGACATATCGTATTTGCTTCTAGAGATTTAAGATAGATCACATTTGTTTTTGTAGCTTCTGTTAAAAAAGCACTTAGAGTCTCTTTCGATCGGAAACTGCCTTTTAAAAAGCCTTCTTTCCAATCCTTACGATGTTGTTTCATAGTGTCGATAAGAGATTGTTTGTTCGGAAAATCACATAATTGTTTTGTAATATGTTCCCCTTTGAAAAATAAAAAATCTCCTTTAGCAAAAAACTTTTTCTCTTCTTTCGGTAAACTTTCAATTAAGGTTCGATTTTCTTTTGCATAGGTATCGATCGCTTTTTTTGTTATCTCCCAAACTAATTCATCTTTGGGATTGGTTTTGTTTAGTTCAATGGCGGATACGATCATTATGGTAACACCAAATAAGAGCACTGGGATCCACTTCCAATGGATATGGTTTTCTTCATTCCAATACAAAAATGCTAAAAATGTGATGGGCAACCAATAAAATCCCATAAGGTCCCAATCCGCCGGAAAACCCAATTGAGGATTGTGAATCAATCCGTGTAGTACAAAAGCAAACGTTGCTACGAACATCAATCGGTGATTCGGTTGCTTGATGAAATTCTTCCATTTTTCTTTTTCAAACAACCATTGGTATACAAGATAGAAACTAGAAAGAAAAACATTCCAGTAGAGAACCGAAAAAAATTCTTTGAAGTGGTTCATGGAAATCAAACGTTTGATTGGATAGAAGGGGGGATGGATGAGGTGAGTGCTATTTCTATCGACCGTTGGGTCATGTAAAAGAGTCAAATAAACAAACCATGGCAATAGGATCATAGATCCAATCACGGTACAGAGAATCAGATGTTTGACTTTTTTCTCTTTAGGAGAATGGAAATACCATAAATAAAATAGCAAAAGAGCTAAATATCCGGAAACTAAATGAAATAACATTGATAAGGCGACAAGAATCGTACTGCCATATAATAATTGATCGTTATCTTTCGGTTCTTGCGAGTATCGGTGAACAAATAGATATAATCCTAAATGTATTGTTGTCACCAAAGTATAATTTTCAGCGTAACCAAAGGTAAGCAAAAACCCACCAGATGAAAGGAGAATGAATATAGAAAGATTATTTGATTTATTTTTTCCTAACCACAGGAAACTCGCTAAAAAGAAAACACCAGCAGTGTAGGATAAAATAGAATAAGAGACAACAGGATCTTCTGAAAGTTGGAAAACGGAAAGAAGGTTTGTGAGTTGGCTATGGAGGATACTTTCTAAGATTTCATCCAAGGTAAATTGGAAACCAAAAAGTTTTGTTTCTAAAAGATTGGTTTCAAGTAAAAGGAGTCCGTCTCCCCAACTGCGATTTAAAATGGGAAAACACAACATGAATAAAAAGAACATGCTGGCAATCAACCAGTTCTGTGGAAGATAACGAGTGTTCAATATTTCATTTACATATTTTTTTTTCCTGGCGATGAGTAGCGCTGTTTGTAATCCCAAAAAGAAAATAGCGATGACCACATACTTATTTTGGTTTGCTGGGAAAAACCAGGGTTTCTTGGGAAACCATTGTGCAAGGAGTATAAATAAATAGGGAATGTAGAGGTATAAATATTTCATGGAGTTTCTTTCTCGTAATATTCTTCCGGAATTTCGTCGGCTGCTATCAATGGAAAATGACCTTTCCTTATGTTAAAGAAGAAAAGTTCAGGAACACTATAAAAGATGGTGTCTGTCCCTTTGCTTACATCCTTTCCTCCATCAAATGGTGCTTTCACAATTCCGACCCCAATGTAACCAACACCCCAGAGGAGATTGGCAAAACCTAAGATGGGACGGTTCCAAATGCTTTCTTCTGTAAAAAATAGAAATGAGTGATCCATTGGATTTGGTCTATAGATTATGGAAGTGGGAACAAATCGTTCTTTGAAATGGATCTCTTTCCAATCTTTGATTTGTTTCCGTTTTAAATTTCGATAAGAAGGATACAGTTTGTATTCTTTGGTATAAGGACTAGAGCTGAATTTCATAGCGGCAATAGATGGAACAAAATTTAAACCATACACTCGATGGGTTAATGGATCCCAAAAGGTTTCCTCTCCAATTTTTCCTTCAGGGAAGAGTAGGTTCAGATAAAAAAACAATTCGTTTGTGCAGTTTTGTAAAACCAAATGATAGGAATAGAGAGTTTGAATCTGTTTTGTGTATGTTTCCCATTCCTTCCTCCTTTGATTGATTTCTGTGTTGTGGATGGTGTCTAAAGAATTTACTACAGAGTAACGGTAGGGATTATGGCCCACCAAATTGAATTCAATTCCTTCAGTGAATTGTTTTCTTTCCATAAAACTTTGGTAACGCGATAAAAATGATTCCCAATTATAAAATGAAATGGGATGATATTCTTTCTTAAAATCATTTCGTTTCTCAATGAATAAGGATTCGTATTCTTTTTGTTTGGTGTTTAGAACAGAAATGGGAAGTTCAATTGATTCAAAATAAGAAAATCCTGTGAAGTTTTTTTTAGGGAATACAATTTGCCCTTCTTGAATTGATTTTTGGATATAGAGAATTCGAAGGAGAAGTGACATTTCTTCCCAATCAAAACATTCGTTTTTTAGAACGCAGATTCTTAATTCTCCAACGAGTTGTTTTAGATGCCCTTCCCAAGCTATAACTTCATCATGGGTAAGAGAAAAAAAATCTCCTTCCAGTTTCACAAATGCTTGTTCATACAATTGTACGGGGTTTTGTAAAAAATGTCTGACAAAGTGTTTACGTTCTCTTTGGATCCTATGGTTTGTCTTGGTTTGGATTGTGGACACCAATCGAAGTGGACTGGATGTGTCAGGTAAAGGCGTTCCTTCATCAAATCCATCAGAGGCAACACTCGTGTTTTGTTCCCAACGTTTTAGAGTTTTGGAAATGATTTCTATTTCATGGGTTTGGAAACGAAACAGTTTCGGGATGACAGAATTGGGATCTGCTAAATTGGTAAAATATCCCAATCCAGAAATTGTATTTTGAAATGGTCCATTGATGGAAAGCGATTCATTCCATTCCAATGCTTCTTGAAGATTCCTTTGGTTTTGGATATGGGTCTCTTGCACTAAATATAGTTCATTCCATTTTTGCCGTAATGTTTGTTTTGCTCTTTCAGAGAGATTCCATTCATATAGTTCAATGTTTCGATTTTCAACTACACCATATTGAAATCGAAAGTCTTCCCAATGATCTCTTACAATATGAAAGATCCGGTCTTCAAATGAATACTGCAAATGATAGACTCGGTCACCCAATAACAATGCGGAATGTCCTCCGCTAGATTGTCCTGAATTTGAATCAATGTACAAAAATCCATATCGATTGGGTTTTGATTGTTTCGGATTCGAAAAAACAGGGGAGAGATAATTGAAGAAGGTAAAAGTGATGAGAAAGAGAAGGGATTGGGTGGAAAGTTTCCACCCTGATAGGAAATGAATTATAGTTGGTATCCTTTTGATACTAGTTTTGCAACAACTACGTTTTGCTTTGCGATATCTTCTGTTACTAATTTCATTTCAGAAGTAGTTAAGTTAGCTTGTTTCAAACCTTGTCCGATGGCAATGTATGTGGAAGGATTGGATTTCCATGCAACAACACCATGTTTTTTTGCGATAAGAGATAATTGATTTTCTAATTCTTGTTTTTGGTTTTCATAACGAATTTGTAACGAAACGCTCGCAATGATATCTTCTTTGTATTCATTCATAGCTTTTTCTTTTTTCTCATCTTCGGAGATAGAAGAAATACTTTTTGAAACCGATTTTACTAGGGCAGAAGCGGAATCAGAAACAGAAACACCGATACGGCTTGCACTTCCAGATGCGGAATCTAAAATAGAACAATTGTTAATGGAAATAAACAATGCCAAAACTGAAATCAATGTGAAAACTCTCATGGAACGCATAAAAAACCTCTTACGTCGAATTGCAAAGATTCTAAGTTGAATTTAAAAGCCGTCAATGAATTTTCTTTCTTAAACAGAAACGACAACGGAACCAAATGCAGGCAGAGTCGTTTCAAATCCACCATCCACAGGTCGTAAATCCACCATGGTTCCTGTCCAAAAATCCAAGAATGGGGCTTTTGTTTTCACTCCTGGAGGTAATGTGATTTTGACTATTTTTTCTTCTTCTGTTGGATTCCAAATACCCAAATAACCACCTGGATTGTAGAGTCCAAGAGGAAATTCATTTTCAAAAATACCAATCGGGATTGGGGTGTATGCTTGGCATTCCCTGTTGAGTTGGAATGCTTTTTTTAATAGATCCAATCGATCCATTTCTAGTTTTGTCAAATCATCGGAAACGAGTAACATTCCACCAGACACTGCCATGACAGATGCCATCAGCGTGGTTTGAGCTTCGTTCATTTTGTTCTTCTTCTTTCGGACAAGCAAACAATCTGGATCGTTTAACCAAAGATGTCTGTGCATTGATGACCTAGTGATATCATTGATCAATGCCTTTTCTGTACAGAGTGCATTGCGATCTTTTAGGAACACGCGTAATCGTTCTGGATACCAAAATGGTGCCACATCACACGAAATTCTCATTCCATCAAAAAAACCAATGGAGGGTAACATCGGTGCACCACATCCTAATAGGAATGTATTTTTCCCAACTACTTTACGAATGAGTTCTAAGGCATTTTGGTAACGAGCTTGTGGCGATAAACTTTTGTTATATACATCGCCAGGCAAAAGTCCTGCATACAAAAAGTCCAATTTTAAATAAGGATAACCCCATTCTTTTACAATGGTGGTAAACACTTTTTCGATATACGAAAGTGCCGTAGGGTGTGTGATGTCTAAAGCGTAAGTGTATCCTCTACCCCAAAGTGGATTGTAAAGGGCAGGCACTGGTTTTCCATTTTGGTCTTTCAAAATTGCTTCTGGATACTTACGAAAGAATTCTGATTTTTTGCGAACAAGAAATGGTGCAAGCCAAATCCCAGGTTTTAATCCTACACGTTTGATTTCATCTGCAAGGATTCGCATGCCCCCTGGAAATTTATCATTTGGATACAGCCAATCTCCGATTTCTCTTTGGTAACCATCATCAATTTGAAAAAATTCAAACGGTAGATTGAGTTCTCTTACCTTTGTTAAATTGTCTAATATGATTTTTTGGTCGATGCCAGTGTAATAATAATACCAAGAGCACCATCCTGTTGGAACTTTTTTAGGTAAATTGGTTGGGCCTTCTTTTTTACCAAGTTCTTCAAAGTATTTGAGTAGTTTTGTTTCTGGACTTCCTTTGAAAAACAAAACTTTGATTTTTGAAATATTGAGTTTTGCATTGGGGCGCAAATCAGGAAGGCAATGGATATCATAAATCACTTTAACGGAAGTTACATTTCCTTCACTTCCAAAGACAACTTCAAACTTGGTTCCAAATTCCCCTGCTTCGAGAGGTGCATATAAAACACCATTTTGGTTTCCTTTGTTATATAAAAGAGTGAGGTATTCTGATATGAATTTCCCTACTTTTTTTTCATTTTTGGAATACACATTTTCTTGGGAGTAATGTAAGAATGATAAGAGTGGAGACCTGTCGATGTCTGAACTTTCCATTTTTCGAGAAATCGACCATGACTGGTATCCGTGTTGGAAGAGGCTAAACCCATTTCCTTCCGGAAGATCAGACAGTTGTAATTCAAGGTGATCAACAGAAAATCCAACTTCTGGTCTTGTACTCTCTCGCCAAATCAACTTAGGACTGAGGACTGTTCCCAGTTTGGAATCCTTAGTCGTCGTGAGTAAAAGTTCGAATTTTTTACATTCGGATTGGAAAACGCCTGTTTTGACAGGGAGGAAATGGGAGATGGTGACGGAATTATGAACTCTATATTGAATTTTCATCTTGGAAAAATCTATTTGATGATTTTGTTAGGGTGGTTTCCATAGTAAGCCATTATGACCCAAAAACGTTCAACTATAAAACCAGTCGTTTTACAAGGAGATCTGAACGAAGATTTTTTTGAAGCCTTCAAAAAGGATGACCGGTTGGCTGTGGATTGTGAAATGATGGGGCTTAATCCCAGAAGGGACAGGCTTTGTGTCGTTCAAATTTCCGATTCAAAAAATAAAGTTGCTTTAGTGCAAATCCTCCCTGGCCAAAAAGAGGCCCCTCATATCCAAAAATTATTCGAATCTAAAGACATTACCAAAATTTTCCATTTTGCTCGTATGGACATGACCTTCTTACGTGCAAGACTTGGTATTAAAGTACAAAGTGTATTTTGTACCAAAATCGCAAGTAAGTTAGCACGTACTTACACCGATAAACATGGATTAAAGGAACTGATTCGAGAGTTTTTTGAAGAGAACATCGACAAAAAGAACCAAAGTTCGGATTGGGGTAAAAAAATTCTCACCAAAGACCAAGTAGACTATGCATCCACCGATGTTCGATTTTTGATTTCTCTTGAATCCATTTTGACAGAAATGATGATCCGTGAAAATCGATTTGCCCTTGCCGAAAAGTGTTTTGCTTTTTTGGAAACACAAGTGGAGCTCGACTTACTCGAAGTATACAACCTCTTCGAACACTGATGGCAAAAAAACAACTCCCACAATACCAGTGTAAAGCCTGTGGTGATACCTTTAGTCGTTGGGCTGGAAAATGCCCATCTTGTGGTGAATGGAACCAAATCGAAGAAGTCACAAACACTTCGCAAGGTAGGTTTGATTCTCCTGTATCGTTAAAACCAAGAGACAGAAAGTACACAGAACCCAAATCCATTGGATCGGTTGTGAGTGATGCCCATACGCGAACGCTCACAGGATTTAGTGAACTGGATTTGGTTTTGGGAGGTGGGATTGTTCCAGGAAGTTTGGTGTTAGTTGGTGGTGAACCTGGTGTTGGAAAATCAACCTTGGTTTTGGAAATCGCAAAAAACATCGCAGACCAAGGAAAGGTCCTCTATATCTCGGGGGAAGAATCTGCTTCCCAAATTGGCCTTCGTGCCAAACGGATGGGTGTCACATCCGAGAACATCCTTCTCTCCTCTGAAGTGTATGCCGAAAACATATCACAAATGATTTCCGACCTAAACCCCAAAGTGGTTTTCATTGATTCCATCCAAACCATTCTAAAAGAAAGTTTAGTGAACCAAGCAGGAACGATTACACAACTGCGTGAGTCTTCCCAAGTGTTTTTAGAAACCGCCAAACGTACGTCAGTTCCAATTTTTCTCATTGGACACATCACAAAAGAAGGCCAAATTGCGGGTCCAAAAGTTTTAGAACATTTGGTCGACACCGTTTTGTATTTTGAAGGGGATCGTTTTAATTATTACCGCATTTTACGAGCTGTAAAAAACCGATTTGGGGCAGTGGGTGACACCGCCATTTTTGAAATGGCACTTGGTGGTCTCAAACAAGTTCTCGACCGACATCGTTTGTTCATCTCCCCAGAAACAGAAGAAAGATCAGGTAGTGTTTTGTCTTCTGTGATGGAAGGATCCCGCGCCATCAGTGTGGAAGTGCAAGCTCTTGTCACCAAATCAGCGTTTGGGCAAGCCAGGCGAATGGCAGAGGGTCTAGACAATCGTCGTGTGATTTTACTTTCTGCCGTGATTGAAAAATACTTAGGCCTTCCTCTCTCGGAATCAGACATCTTCAGTAATCTTGCGGGTGGACTCAGCGTCGACGAACCAAGCCTTGATCTTGCCATCACTGCATCCATTGTTTCTTCCTTTCGGGACAAACCTGTCTCTCGGGAAACAGGATACTTAGGAGAAGTGGGGCTCTCTGGAGAAGTGAGAAGCATTGGTCAGATGAGTTTACGGATCAAAGAACTGGCTGGGATTGGGATCAGTCATATTTATATCCCTCATGGAAATGGGAAAGAAGTGGAAGGAATGTTTCCAAACATCCAACTTACGCCAATCAAACACTTGCAAGAGTTAGGTTTATAAGAATTCTACGTTTGCTTTTTAGTTCAAAGGAATAACTCTAACATAGCAAGCAGAGCATTTTTCTTAGGGACAAACGTTCACTTCTTCGATTCGTAAATCATCATTGTAAACGCTTCCCGAGCTCAAACTCGGGGAAGCATACAATCCAAAGTGGGCTTGCTCTAAAACACCACAACCACCAGAAACATTCGCAGTCGATACAAGTGTTCCATCCACCCACACTTTTGCAAACCCACCTTGTGGTGATAAATCAAGACAAGTTGACAATTTTTTCCACTGCCGTCTGGGAAAACTTAGATTTGTGACTTGGTAAGAATATTGGTTTTGGTTGTGAATGGGAACATGCATCAAATATACATAGCCCTTTGCATCCATGTTCACTAATACAACTTTGCGCCAAGCATCGGAGGGATCAGCAGAATAGGTAGCAAAACTAAACCAATCTTGGTTTGTGACAAGATCCATATCTAGATAAACATAGAATTCGATGAGAACGGGAGTTTTAAATCCGCCAGATGGAAGCTTATTCAATTGAATTGTAGGATACCCTCTGTGGTTACAATTTTGTGGATAAAAACAAAATGGTCCAGGTCCTATGATGGATGCTTTGTGAGAATAAGTACCCGTATGTTTTTGTTCCGTGCTCTGGCCATGTATAGCAGCTGATTGGTAAGGAGAAGGTACGATATAAAATAGGGAAAATTCATTTGCAGATTCGAAACTCGTTTGGAATACTCTACTATTTTGTGTTTTTGTCAATTGCTCACTTGTGCAAACAATCGTAGTGGCTGCTTGATACGCCAAAACTGCTCCAGCTAACAACTCTAAGGTTTGGTTTTCTTTGGGAGATTGGCAACTGAATAAGAAAAAGACTGAAGTAGAAGCAAGACCCAAGAATTTTAGAACGAAGTTCTGCATGATGTTTTCCTGAAAGCGGATACATGAATAGACGACACCGGTCGATTGAAACTGACAAGAATGGGGCTTACGGTGGGTGAATCCCTAATCTATGCCTTTATTTCGTCAAAAATCCCAGAAGAAGTACTGATTGTGTCACAAAATAAAAAATTGACCCAAATTTAACACAATTAGCTTGACGATTTCACCACATTCGCAACATATCTGTAGATTGTTCAGAGGTGATTTATGAACTCTAAAAAGAAAAATCTTGTCTGCCTCCTCGCCCTCTTGTTGTTCACAACGGGAGTCCATGCGGGCGCAAGAAAAACATTGTATCCAGTTGTGTTCGCACATGGACTTTCTGGATTCGACAACTTACTCGGATATTACTACTTCGGTAACGATTACGGTACCTTCGTGGGAGATCCTTGTGACGAGTTTTTGGAAACAGCGTGTAACGGTAGTATCCACTCGAGCCAAAGAGCTCTTGCGGCAAGTGTCACTCCCTTCCAATCTTCGGAAGTGCGTGGAACACAACTTGCGGATCGCATTCAAAACTATATGACTTCCACCGGAGCTACCAAAGTCAATATCATTGGTCACTCACAAGGTGGAATTGACGCAAGAAAGGCAGCTGCAGTACTTCGTGCTCGTTACGGAAGACAAGTCGTTCATGCTCTGATCTCTGTATCCAGTCCTCATAGAGGATCCCCAACTGCGAAATACATCCTCGACTTAGGACCTGGTGTCACTTCTGTTGTCAACGCCCTCGCAAAACTTTTCGGAAACACAATTTATGGATCTGGAAATGATGGGATTGCGGCAGCAAAACAATTAGTATACAATGACTACTCCGCCACTGACGGAATCACAACTGGTATGAAAGCGTTTAACGCAAATTATAATGTGAATTCCAGTAACGCAGCGTATTGGGGTTCCATCATCACTGCACAAGACAGCATCAACACAAACCCAGCGTTATACCTTCTTAAAGAAGGATTTTATAACATTGATGGCGATGGATATTGTGTAGACGATTGTGACAATGATGGTGCAGCCGGAAAAGGTGATGGCACTCGTGGTAACAATGACGATGACGGACTTGTGGGAATCAACTCTCAACAAATGGGTGATCGTTTGCAATACAACGAATGTGCGATTTGTTTTGATTGGATCACAGTTAATACAAGCTTAGGTTATGTGAGTAACTTAAATGCTCCTACTTCTGCACAAATGACATCCAAATCATCTGTTGTGAGCCAAGACCATTTAGATGTGGTTGGTGTTCCACCAGATACATTTGATGAAGAAGAATTTTACGCTTCCATTTTAGAGTTTATCGTCACTAAAGGCGGTTAACAACCTCATTGGCAGTAGGAACCTATCTTACTGCCAATCTCCTTTCCATTCCATTTCACAATCTTCAACATTGATTTATTTTCAAAGAGTATGTTTCAAAATAAAAAAATATTATATTCCGCACTGATTGTTCTTACCATTCTATTTGTGACCATCTTGGTTTTGCGACCAGGCAAAGACAAAAATCAAAAAGACTTCGAAGCCATCCTAAGTGAAGGAAAAATGACAGAAGCTCGTGATTTACCTCCACTTCCCGAAGACTATGCAGATCATAAACTCATGGAGTATTCTATCGAAGAGATCGCAAGGATCTTACAAGAAAAGTACGGTAAAAATATCGATAACCCTGCCGCACAAATTGCGATGATTGAAGAGTTAATGAAAGACCTACCAAAATTATATCCAAATGATTGGGTAAAAGTTTTAAACCAAATTTTAGGATATGCCTTTCCAAACAAAGCACTAGAGCTCATGAGAATGTCCGAAAGCCTTTATAATTACAATCGATTTCGGGAAGCAAACATGAGTAAGGTGGGGCTTATGTCTGACGATGCTCGCCGAGAGATGATGTGGAAAGAACGATATCGTCTGTTTGGAGAAAAGGCGGACCAAATCTGGGCCATGGAAAAAAAGATGACGGTCATTGGTGATACACTCAAACGCATCCAAGAAAGCCCCGCTGGAAACCTCGATGCGAAATTGAACCAATATGCAAAGACTCTCAAGGAACAATTTGGAAAAGAATACCCAAGGCTCATGGAGAACAAACGCCAACAACTCACGGAAGGATTTATGGTGTCTGTGCAAAAAGACCTGAAAGTGATGTCCTATGGAGAACGAAAATCAGCGCTTCGTGAAATCAGGCAAACGATGGGAATGGACCAAGCAGCCTTAAACAGGTGGGATGCCTTGGAAGAAGAACGAGAAAAGACATGGCAGAACCAACAAAAGTATGCAGAAAAGAGAAACCAACTCTCCTCAAAAAAAGGAGGGATGACGGCTGAGGATGAAAAACAGCTGGATGCCATGCGGAAACAACTCTTCGGAGAAGAGGCAGAAATCATCAAAAATGAAGAGGCAAGTGGTTACTTCCGCGCCAGTGAGGAGCGAACTTACGGTGTGAACTAACACCAAGAGGGAACATTGTTCTGAAACATTTGCCACTATTAAGTCACAATTTGTTGACTTGTGGCGGATATGTGCCTTACACTAGCCAAAACAAAGAAAGTTCAGGTGAAATATGAAAAAGAAAATTGCGATTGGGTTTTTAGCGACCCTTCTCTCCTTCCCCACATCCGGTCTGTTCGCTGGTCCATTAGATGGCCAATGCATCGCACTGGTACATGGTATCCTTGGGTTTGACGACACACAAGGTCTTGCTGGTGGACTCGTAAAGTATTGGGGAGGCCTTGACGGTTACCTTCGAAGCCAAGGTGCAAAAGTCACGACACCTGGAAGTTCCGCGACCAATTCTGTGCCTACGCGAGCAAGCCAAATTCAATCTGCGGTCAATACTTGGATGACAGCGAACGGTTGTTCTAAGGTTCATTTGATGGGCCATAGCCAAGGCGGTCTTGTCATTCGTTATATGGTATCCAATCTCGGATTTGCTGGGAAAACACAAACTGTCACAACTATTAACTCACTCCACCAAGGAGCTCCTATGGCGGACATCGTGCTCGCGGCCATTCCAAGTTGGTTACAACCGTTTGCAAACTCAGCCCTTGGATTACTCGCAAAACTAGTGTATCGTGATGGACGCCCACAAGATGCCATTGCAATGGGTAAATCCTTAACGGTGAGTTATCTGAAAACATTCAATGCAAACTCTCCTAACCGTACGGGAATCAAATACTATTCTTACGGTAGCCAAATGGCATGGGCAGATCTCATCCAACACCCGATTATGGCACTCACACACCCAATCACTTGGGCAGGCGGATTGTTCTATGGTTTAGGCGGTGGAAATGATGGTGTGGTTCCATTGAACTCACAAAAATGGGGAGCTTGGAAAGGAACACCTAACGCCTACTGGTATGCGACAGGAATTGACCACCTACAAGCAACTAACTTGGCATGGAGTGGACAAAACTTTTTTGATGTCCAAGGTTGGTACTTGAATATCGCAAGAAACGCAAAAGCTGGATTATAATTCATTCACATTGTAAAAAAGGCCGGTGGAAACATCGGCTTTTTGATTGTACATTATCTCTTCGATTCCGTTCTTCCAAAAAAATACATAAACTTTTCCAAAGGTTGCTCTATTCACGCAAATGGATTTTAAAAAAATTACACTCATCGCTATCTTATTTATTTTATTCTTCTTAGGTTTACTTTTTTTTCTCAAACAAAACGATTCTAATGAGCTTACAAAGATCAATCTTTCGCCGGAAGAACAAATGGTGTCCGATCGGATTTCGCCGTTTGGCAATGGAGAGGGATTTTGGGACGAAGCAATTTCTCCATTTCGGGAAGATAGAACCAAACCGTATTTGGAACTTTTGGATGATTTAAAATCTGGAAAAATTAATTTTGTTTGGGAAGTTTGGGCTCTTCGTCGCAAATGCAAATCTGATTTCACACCAGATCAGTGTAATGCTACGATCCTTGCATACATTGATGCTGAATATGAATCACCTGACCGTGAAAAGGTGAAAGATTTGTTTGTCTCTTATTTCCGATATGAAGAAGAGTATAGAAAATGGGAGCAACCGACAGAACTTCCTTTTATGGAATTGTATGAAAAAATCAAATCAAAACGTAGAGAGATTCTATCCGATAAAGCTGATTTGATTTTTGGAATGGAAGAAGCTCAAGTTTCGTTTTTGGAGGGGACAAACAATTTTTTGAAACAAACTACGAGTGTTCCTGCAGAACTTCGTGTGAAACAGTTTGAGGAGTTTAAGAAAAAAACCTACGGAAATTATTATGATTCTTTAGTTTCCAGAGAAGATAAGTTTGATCATTACCAAATGGAAATGTCACTGCGTGAGAAAGAGTTTTCGAATATTTCCGATCCAAAGGAAAAAGAAAAATATCTGTTCAAAGTGGAATCCAAATACTTTGGAAAAGAAAAAGCAGAAAACCTGGCGAATGAACGTAAGAAAGAAGCGAAACTCTGGGAGTCTGTATCTGTTTATGAAACGAAGGAAAAGGAATTTCTAAAAGAAAATCCTGGTCTTTCCAGTGCAGAACAGGAAAAAAAATTAAAAGAACTTAGGATTCAAATTTTAGGTTCTGAAGAGGAGGCGGATGCCTACCTTCGGAGAAAAAATATCGAGGAAGCAGGAAAGTAAATCCCGCTTCCCATCCCATTTTTTAGGAGTGGTGTCCTGAGGTCTAAGTTGTTCATTGGGAATTACGAAATCACTTCATTCGTTTTTCGTAACATTACTTTGATTTGGTGTTGGCTCCTTTTTGTATTTTTCGTAAGCATTCATCGTTTCCAGGTATTCGTTTCCTGCATTCCATACAATGAATCCATGACCGCTTGAGTCGCGAGCGCCTTGCATTTGCACTTTGATGTAGTCAGTATAACTTAGTTTACTTGGTCCCACCATCATATTAAAACCTTGCACCCAAGCAATTGCCTTGGTTCCTTGTTTGGCTCGTTTGACTGTTAAATCAAGACCGTCTTTAATCGTTCCATAAGGATCTGCGACACGTTTTGTTAAGCCGTAAAAATGAGATGGGTATAGCATTGGATATAAACCATTGAGTTCTTCGCTAAACGGCTCTACTTTTTGCCCAATGATATCATTTTCAATAAATGGAACTCTACCAAATATATCGGCAGTCCATTTCGTATCGCTCGGGCAGGTATCTTTTGTTTTTTCCTTATGGTCTTTAATGATTCCAAGGATAGATTCGTATCTCTTTTCATAACTCATGCTGAAATTGGTGCCACCGTCAGCGTATCGAATGTAATCCAATTGGATTTCTGGAAAACCTAATTCACATGCCTTACGAATGGATTTTTGAATCGATGCAACCAAATTAGGATTAGGTGATTTTTCTAATAGACCGCCTTCAAAGTTGACGATTCTAGCTACTAAATACATTCCAAGTGCTTTGGCTTCGGCAACCTGTTCTGGAGAAGGTGGATAGGGTTGCATGTCCACAACGGCTGTATTCATTCCTGCTTCTTTCATAACTTGAAAAAGAAGGCTCCATCGCTTTTTGTCTCTTATGGTTTTTGTATTGATGTAAAGACCTTCGATAAACTCTGGTGCATCCTTTACAGAACCTGATTTTTGCTGGTGATTCGTTGAGGAAACGGACTGGCAAGAGACGTAAACAAACAAAAATAGAAAGGTAAGAAGTGGTTTCATAGTGGTTATGACAAGTTTTTTCCAAGGGAAAGAAAATTCAAATCGAATCGATTGACGAAAATTACTAAGTCCTGCAAAATTTGGGCATGATTGAAATCACAAATGACTTCCAAATCAAGTCCTATGGTCGTTTTCCAGAAGTTCTTTCTGCCACAGAACAATTCAAAGACAGAATGGTTGAAGTTTCAAAACTCTACAAGGCCATGGGTGAATCATACTTACAACATTTAGGAGATGATTCCAAAATCAGCGGTTCTGAGAAAAAAGATCTGAATGAATATTTAGAAAATATCTTACTCGTTCTTGTGATGTTACGAAAACTAGATTTTGCGACGGAAGAAGAAGAGTCCTACATTCGCAAAGACCGAGGATTATTTGAATTACGTTTGCGATTTGGGGAAGGTGGAATTTGGGAACTAACAGGTGGGATTCGACCCGAATATAAGATGAAACAACGTAAGTTTCGAGACTGGTTCAATGGAGATTTTTCTAATGAGATCAAAACGCTTTATGCTGTGTATGGAAATGCAAGTTTAGATAAAACGATTTCCCCAAATGATAAGGCACAAATCACAAAACAGATTGATCGGATCATTGCTGAAATAGTTGAAATGATTGTTTATATCGAACGGTTTATGTTATTCCAATGAAAACAGGTATTTCTTTTCACGAGTCTTTTTTACAACATAAAACAGGGCCTGGTCATCCAGAAACCCATGTTCGTTTGGAATCCATCTTGGAAAAGGTATCGGATTTACCTTCGAGTTCTTTTACCTGGAAAAAATCATTTAAAGAAGCTCCACTTTCCCTAATCTCTATGATCCATGATCCAAATTATGTACGTTTGGTCGGACAGGTTTGTGAGGAGAAAGGGACTGGATATTTGGATGGAGACACTGTATTTTCACCAAATTCGTATCAGGCGGCAAGTCTTGCAGTTGGGGCTGGTGTCTCTCTCGCACAAGATATTTTAGACGGACATATTAAAAATGGTATGGCCCTTGTGCGACCTCCAGGCCATCACGCAGAATCGGATCATGCAATGGGATTTTGTTTGTTCAATAACATTGCCATCACAGCAAAGTACTTACAAACTAAGGGGATTAAAAAAATACTAATTTTGGATTGGGATGTTCATCATGGAAACGGCACCCAACATCAGTTTTACGAAGATGACTCTGTTTACTTTGTGTCACTCCATCAGTATCCTTTTTACCCAGGGACAGGGTCTTCACAAGAACGAGGCAAAGGGAACGGTTTGGGATTCACACTCAATTTGCCGATGGCACGCGGTGCGGATGAGAAGGAATATTTAAAACAATTTTCTTTGGTGCATCAGGAAATGGAAATCTTCCAACCTGAGTTTGTGTTGGTATCGGCAGGGTTTGATGCGCACGAACGAGATCCACTGGCAGGGATGAACCTCACCACCTCTTCGTATGAAAGACTCACACAGGAAGTAAAACAAATTGCGGATACCTATTCCTCTGGTCGCATCTTGTCGTTTTTAGAAGGTGGGTATGATTTCCTAGCTCTTTCGGAATCAGTGAAAGTGCATTTGGAAACTCTTGCTATTTAGGCTTTGGGGGCTACACCGAACACTTCTTTTACCCAATGGATCAAAGGTCTTGCACTGATGATGGAAAAATGATTTTGTTTGGTGAGTTCCAACGTACGTAATTTTTGGTTTGATTTTTGATTGAACACTTTGTCCGTAAGATAGGTGAGACTTTTTTTCTCAACAATCCCATCGCCTAAAAAGTTTTGTAGAGGGTTCTCGGGACCTTCCATCAAAGCATACGCTTGGTACACATCCAAGTCATCCAGTTCGCCAAAATATGTTTCCGCAAAGTATCCTGAGATGGTTTCCTTCCAGCCTTTTTCCTCTTTGCGAATCAGTCCAAAGGACAAGTCTTTGATGGCATCACTTCGTAAATTGCCGACCATACCAATGATTTTTAAGGCAACATTAGGACTTTTTTCAAATAAAAACCCAAGCCAAAAACCTATTTTTTCCAAATACGAACCTTTGTTTGGTGCTGCAATGAGGGTAATCCTTCCAAACTTTCCGATCCATGGTTTGTTTTCGAGTTTGGCATAATAGAGACAGGATCGAAAGATGAGACAACCCAAACTGTAACAAATGACATCGGGTTTGATTTCCAAATTCTCGGAAAAAAATACATCCAAAAGATGCATGAGTTTTTTTCCATTTTCATGGATGGGAAGTCCATGATTGTATCGGAGATAAAAAGAGAAATATCCACATTGTTCTAGTTCGGTGGCAAGGCCAGGAGAAGTGATTTGTCTGCCTTTGTATTCTACCGTTTGTTCTTGCCAGACGGACTCGTCGGTAAATAGACCAGGGACAAAGAGAACAGATTTTGTTTTTCCAGAATTCTGAAACTCCATGATGGTTTCTTTTGCAGAAATATCTTTTCCAAAGGTTCGGAAACTCATATCAATTTTTGTGAGTTTGAATTTTTGATTATGAGAACTTCCTAATATACTGGAAACCATGCGGTTATCAAAGACCATATCGTCACTTTTTTTGGCTGTGAGTTCTACTTTGAAAAGGGCTTTGTCAAAAGCTTGGTTTGTGAGTTCGATGGTTTTCTGTAATTCCTCGTTGGAACGAATGCCAGTCTCCTTCACTTGGACACCTAGCTTTTGTAAGGCGTCTCTCCATTCTGGTTTGTAAAAAAATGCATTCGACAATAGATCCAAACCATCCCCTGTATGAGAGAGGCTTCCTTTTACTAAGAATTGTACGCCTTTTAAGAGAGAGTCAGTTGTTTTTTGGGTGAGCGAAACGGTTTTACCAGCGAGGGAATTGATTAGGATTTGGATCACGGGGAAAAAGTATAAGCGAGTTTTTTAGGAAAGCGAGTAGAAAATGAGCGGTGGAAGTCGTTTTTAACGAAGTTGGTGCTACATTCGAAAGAATGCAATCGATCCTTCGTGTTACGGATCTTCGAATCAGTTTAAATTTTCGTTATTGTTCTACACAGACAAGATGGTATGTATTACTGCAACTCTGACCGCTACCTGATCGAAAAGCAGTATAATCTGTTGCATTTGAAATTCCGACACGTCCACCTTGGCTTGCCGTCGCCGTTGCGGATCCGTTTGTCCAATCATCACAACTATTCGTGGTTTGAGCAGTCGCTTCTTGCCAGTAGTTTGTCACAGCAAATCCAGTCCAAAAATACTTCGTTGTGCCTGTGTCAAAACTATGATTTAAGATGGTCCCAGGAGCAACTACGATTCCGGCAGCAGCAGTTGGAGAAAACAGAGAAGCTGAATCACTGGCCCGAATGTAAATTCGTCCCGCCTGAAAAACCCAATCAATATTTTCGCCAGAATTGGCACCAGCACCACCGCAATTATCCGTGGAACAAGCATTCCGATTTGTTCCATCTGTAAGCATTGCTTTAAAGCTACCAGTTGCTGGTTTATTGGAATCTGCATTACATTTTGCGTCTGCACCTAATGGTCCATTTGCTGCCGCACCTTGTAGGTTCCCATTATACGTTGAGGCTGTGACGAAGACTTTATAAACGGTAGGTTCGATTGCTATAGTAATATTCTCTGAATCGCTATTGGTACCATCTGTTGCCGTAATCGTATATGTAGATCCAGGGATTGGGTTTGGATTGGTTGGTGTTCCTGAAATCACACATGTGCTTGTATTGAGAGAAAGCCCACTTGGAAGAGCTGGAGTCACCGAGCAGGAAGTGAATGGAAATCCAACAGTAGGTGTCAATGAAGGCGCTGTATTGTCCTCTCGGAAGATAAATGTGTTACCACTATACACTATATTTACATTTCTATGATTAATGATGATTGCTCCACTCACTCCATTGTAAAATGGATCAGCACTCGAAACTGTTACATTTAATGTAGAGCTTTCCATCACTTGAGTGTTGGAAACCAAATTGATGGTTTGCAATGTGCTATAGTTTAAGGAAGTGAAGGTAATGTTGCCTATGGCATTTAACTTTGCATTGGTGAAAGATAATGTGACATTCGCTGTGGGTTCTCGAACTAAAGAGAAACCAAAAAGTTGTGGCGTTCCATAATACAACACCACACTGGCACTAGTCACATTGATTTTCGAAGATGTTGCTACAGTAAACGAATTGGTGGATGTTGTCGTCGACAGACCATTTAGGAGAGATAAAAGATACTCATCCCGCGGGTTCACCGGGTTACAAGAGAGAGCACTCAAAGTCAAAATGAAGGATAAAAATCCTTTCCATCGCATGATGTCCCTCCTATACCTTGCATAACAAATTAGGGATTCCCCTTTTTCAAGGATCGGAAAAAAGAGAGCTCCTTACAAGTGAAATTCTTTCGATAGGTAATGAGAACTGTTTGTCTTCAGTACTTCTTCTAGCAGATTACGTCCCTTTTCGGTATCTTTTAAACTTACGACCGTTCTTAAGGAAAAAACGCGAAGGGCATCGGTCACAGAAAGTGTTCCATCCGCGGAGTCCTTCCTGCCTGAAAAAGGGAAGGCATCAGGACCACGTTGGCATTGCGCATTCCAATTCACACGTGCCACTTGATTCACGAGAATGTCGATCAGTTTGCCAACGGTATTTGGGTCTTCTCCGAAGATACTGGCTTGTTGTCCCATATTGGATTGGATGATATAATCTAACGGCTCTTCGATGGACGTAAACGGAACAATCGGCACAAGTGGACCAAACTGTTCTTCTGTATACAAACGAGCCTTAGGTGACACAGGTGAAAGAATCGCTGGGAATAAAAAAGATTCTGTAATTTCTCCACCGCCAGGATTTAAGATTTTAGCACCGTGATCAATGGCATCATCCAAAAGTTCTTTTAGCCATTTGGTTTTTCCTTCTTCGGGAAGTGGTGTAAAGTTTACATCTTTGTCCCAGGGCATCCCTGCTTTCCATTTGGAAAATTCTTCTAAATACAATTGGGTAAATTCATCTAAGATATCTTTGTGAACAAAAAGGATTTTGAGTGCCGTACACCTTTGTCCATTATAAGAAAGAGATCCAGCGAGAATTTCAGGTATCATTGTCTTTAGGTCTGTGTCGGGAAGGATAATGGCTGGGTTTTTGGCATTCAGTCCCAAAACAGATCTTAGGCGGTTGAGTTTGGGATGTTTTTTGGTGATAAGATTTGCCGTTTGGCTGGAACCAATGAAAGCAAACACATCGATTTTTCCAGATTCCATAATGGGGGAAATGACTTTCGCACCATCACCATAGACAGTATTAATGACACCTGGTGGGAATGCTTTTTGAAAACATTCAAGGAGAGGTTCCAATAGCAATACTCCATACTTAGCAGGTTTGAAGACAACGGTGTTTCCCATAAGGATAGCAGGGATTAAAGTACAAAAAGTTTCATTTAACGGATAGTTAAATGGTCCCATGCAAAGCACAACCCCATAGGGAGAACGTTTGATTTGTGCAATGAGTCCACTTTGTGTGATGTATTTGGAAGAATTGGATTCAAGATCGAGAAGGGCATTGACAGTGTCTTCTAAATATTCAATGGTTCGATCAAATTCTTTTGTGGCGTCTTTTTCAGTTTTGCCAATTTCCCACATCAGAAGTAAAATGATTTGGTCTCGTTTTTCTTTCATTAGGGAAATGAAATGGTTCACGGCACGAATCCTATCCATTGGTGTGGATGTGGGCCAAACACCTGTTCCGTGATTGTATGCTTTGACAGCGGCTTCTAAGGCCTTTAGGCTTTGCGTTTCATCAAAACTTGGGTAAGAACCCAGGATGACTTGTTCTAAGTTCCCACTTCGATTCAGGAAAATCGGTGATTTAACCGTTTGTGATTCCCCCGTCCATTCTAGAATTTCTCCTCCGAGGAGGTATTTTTTTTGGTGGATAGGGCGGATGCGATAGGGAAGGGGAATCGATTCCTCAGTCGGAAAAACAAAGCTCATGATCCATGAATGGAATCTTCGCTAGACTAAAAAAGCAACATTTTCAGGAAACGATCCGCCGATAGGTAAAATATGGAACCATGGATGGCTGAGAACCAGGAAGAGTGGGAGGCACTTACCTTACGTCTCTTTCGTCGTGTGGAAGAGTTGGAATCGCTGATGCAGGAAGTACGAAGTGATTTGGCCAGATACCGTGCTGTCCGGGAAGAATGGTACATCTGGCATAGTGCTTGGAAGGAGGAATACGCAAAACGAGCGACCGGATGAAGTGGAAAAATCGTTTTCCGTAGGACCTCTCTTGGAAAATTAGTCCTATCCCATTCGAAAAAGGAATTCCCATGGTCGAAAAATCAATGTCCCCCTTTGGTGAGTTAGCTCCAAAGACCCCTGCCTCTCTCTCAGACATCAAGAAGAACATCTACGGACGATACCTAGAAGAATTCAATGTCGGTGACATTTACGTTCACCCTCGCCAATTCACAGTCGACAGAAGTTTCGCTCAGGAATTTGCCACTGTGTTTATGGATGCGAATCCATTGTATTTATCCAGTGAATATGCAAAAGCGCATGGTTTCCAAGACCTACTCGTGCACCCACTTATGGTGTTTAACTTAGCACTGTCCATTGGAGTTCAGAATAACAGTGAAAAGGCGCTCGCAAACCTTGGGTATTACAACGCACAATTTTTAATGCCAGTTTATCCTGGTGACACTTTATCTTCTCGTACTAAGATTTTGGCTGTGGACGACAAAGGACCAGACAAACCAGGAATCGTAAGTGTGAGAACTCTTTGTCTGAATCAAAAAAACGAAGTGGTACTACAATACGAACGTAAGATCATGATTTACCAGTCCAATGGAAAACCAAAAGGAAATCCAAAACCTGGTGATGCTTCTGCTTTTTTCCCTGAGTCCAAAACTCCAGCACTCAAACTTCCTAACCTCAAATTCCCAACAGAGATGAAAGATGTCACTTGGGGTCATACCTATTTTGAAAACTTCAAACCTGGCCAAATTTATGTGCACCAAAATGGTAGAACCATCACTGATGAACACTACCAATGGACTTACCGCGTAGGAAACACACACCCTCTCCATTACGATAAATTGTATTCTGCAGGGATCTCTGGCCCTATGGGTGGAGAGCCTGTGGTATACGGTGGACTCGTATTTGGTTGGTTAGCTGGTATGGCATCTCGTGATATTTCAGAGAATGCAATTTGGGAACTTGGTTTCACAGAAGGGTATCATACTCAACCGGCTTTTTCTGGTGATACAGTGACTTGTATTTCTCGTATCCTGACAACAGAAGACAAAGGAACAGAATACGGAATCCCTGCAGGAGAAGTGCAAATCCAATTCATCGGTCTGAAGAACATCAAAGCAAATGATGCCTTAGATAAGTTTGGTGCGGATCTTTTCCTCAAGGAAAACGACAAAAAGAAATTGGGAAAAGAAAAAATCCCAGAAAAAATCTTCGAAATTGAAAGACGATTGATTATCAAAAAACAACCATAAGGTGAAACTTTGAAAGTAACCATCCCCAAACGAATTCCTGAGATGGAGGACATCGGGGATGGTGTCTTTAAAATTGTTTTGCCCCAACCATTTTACGCACCAAATAATATCTACTTGTATGAGGGAAATGATGGCCTAATCCTAATTGATTCGGGTTATATTGAGTCCATTCCTATGTTACAAGCCTCCCTAAAAACAAGGGGATTTTCTTTTAAAGACATTCGTCACATAATTTACACACACAACCACCTGGATCATATCTCGTCTGCATTGGTTTTGAAATCTTATGCTAGAAATGTAACGTATTATGGTTACCGTGCTATGGCGGATGGGGTTGGGAATTATTTGGAGTCGATGTTACTCTTTGAAGAAGCAACTGAAGACTTGTTTCACAAAGCGTTTGGAGACAAAGAAGAGTTGGCTAGGATTCTTGCAGAATCCAGAAAGGGTTGGCGTCAGTTTTTTGGAAAGTTTGGGGAAACAAAAAAAGGTGACCCTGTTTTACGAATTGATGTTCCGATTGATCACAATGATAGTTTGGAGTTAGGTGGAAGACTATTTCGGTTTTTATACACACCTGGCCATAATTTATACCATATCACTCCTGTGGATCCTGAGTCTGGGATTTATTTTTCGGGAGACCTAATCATTGCTAATCTCACCGCCATCTATTCTGAGATGGATGGAAATTTAGGGGATTATTATTTTACGCTTTCCAAATTATTGGAAGAGCCCATCAAACGTATGTTACCTGCTCATGGAAGCGAAATCGAAGATCCCAAAAAAACGATCACGCTTGTGAAAAAAACACTTAGCATCTTGGAAAAAGGTGTGCTTCGTCGCCTTCGGGAAGGGGAATCCGATTTAAAAGTCTTAATGGAAGCCGCAATTGGAAAAAAAGTGCATAACGGAGGTCACTTACCCACTGCCCTTGGTCTTGTGTATAGCATCATTCAAAAACTGGTCTTAGAAGGACAAATCCGTATCGAAAAACGAGACAATGGATACGAAGTCTTTCACATCGTTTCCTAACACATCATCTAAATTCAATCGTTTGACTCTCACTCGAGAGAGGATTCTCACATTCCATCTAAAAGATCCATAAATTGCACGTGACGGTATGTTCCAAGCATTCCTTGGTTTCAGACGAAAGATTGGTTTTGGATTCTACTTCCTCAGAGCCC
Source organism: Leptospira sp. WS60.C2 (assembly GCF_040833955.1). NCBI lineage: Bacteria > Pseudomonadati > Spirochaetota > Leptospiria > Leptospirales > Leptospiraceae > Leptospira > Leptospira milleri. The sequence goes on from NZ_CP162133.1 coordinate 757,788, forward strand.
AAACCTCAATTTGTTTTCCTTGCCAAATCTTTTGGTCTTGTTTGAGATTTATTTTTTCCAAATAATCCAAAATTCTTGATTTTGGCCAAAGTGTGGGATTTGTAAAATTCGGCGCAATGACCACATAACATACATTTGTAGGATTGCAGATTTCTGATTGGTTTTGTAAATGTTCAAGAGGATACAATCGGGCTTTGTCAGTGATAAAAAAGGAGAGATTGTATTGTGAAAAGACGATTTTGTCTATTTCCGAAACAACTTCACTAAATTGATTTGCATCGGATGTGACCAAAGCATTGGCACGGGTTAAATCTTCAGTCACTTCTGATTGGATGATTGGGTCATACCAAGTTGATGGTTTCTCGGTTCCGAGAGGAAAGTTAGGATCGAGTGAATTTTTCCAAAACAAACAAGCCAGGATGAGATAGGCAAGGGGAAGTTGGATTTCCTTTTTGGATTTGATCCAAAGGATCCCCGTGTACAAAACAAAAGGAATCAGAGAATAACTGTAATACGAATAAACTTCATGATGCCAAGGTCGATTCGAAAAAACATGTGTTAGATAGATGAAACTAATTCCTAAAAGTTCCGGAATGAGTTGGAAGACACCAAGTCCTGCACTTGCGAGTAGCTCTAGATACATTTGGATCGATTTAGAAACACCTGAGACTTGTTTAAAAGAGACATGGTATTCTTGCTGTAAAACTTTTGACCAAGAAAAAAAGGAATCCGAACCATGGAGAAATGGATAGAGAAAAAAGACAAAAACAAGATAAGTCATTGTTATGATGCTCATCACAAAAATAAGATACAAAGATTGATTTTTGTGAAAGGAGAATGGATCCAGTTTTCCTGTTGATTGGTAAGATCTAAAGATATGGTATAAAAAGGCTGGAAACAAAAACAAAAGGAGATAAATCCCTACATCTTCCTTCTGCAAAAGAAACACGAGAAGAGAAAGGCATAACCAAAAAAAAATTTTTGTCCTATTGATTTGAGTTTCGGAAAAGATAGTTTTGGATTTTTCCCACAATACAAAATAGAAAAATCCAAAAAATACGACTAAAATTTCAAAATGGTAACTGGAACCTATACGATACAAATACATTTGGTTCGTGAGAAGAACCCAAAATACTAAAAATTTAACAGGTATTTTTTTGTTGTCTTTGGGTATCAATCGGTAAGCCCAAAATAACCATAAAACAGTTGTAAGTTGGTAGAAAAAAAACACTCCCACGGCCAAACCCAATCGATTGGGTATCAAGGCCACAAAAGGAGAAAGAAACATCATGCCTGGTGCAAAATGATGTTCTAAGTAACTGCCGTTCATTGCATTGCTATAATAGTGACTTTTGTATCCATCTCCGCTCCAGAAGGACAATAAAACATCGGAGAGGCCTACATAATCTGCATCATGGAATAGATAAGAATTTGCAAAGAATTTTGTAAGATGATAGGCATGATATGTACTCGTCAGAATAAAAAATAGACCACTGAATAAAACGAAAAAGGGGAGGGATTTGATAGGATCATATTTTAGAAATGAAAAAAGATTTGTCGAAGGTGCTCTACGAAGTTTCGACCTTTGCTCTTCATTTCGGGTTTTCCAAAACGAATATAAGGATAAATGAAGAAAAAAAAGAGATACCCCCTTTTGAAAGGGGGCATAAATGGTTGTAGGAGAAACAAAAAGAAAAGAAGTAATTAAGCTGGATAAAAAGAAGAAATAAATCACTTATCGGATGAAATACAATACCTTTCGTTCACCGATTCGTTCTCTGTTAATTTCCACTCGGTTTCTATAGTAGTATCCTTTTTCTGGGAATGCTTTTGCAAAAAATTCAAATAAGTCCATTTCAAACACTAACATACATTCTGCAATATCAGAAGCACCTTTTTTCATAGCTTCTTTTGTATCTACCATGATATGTCTGGAATTGATATAATCGGGTTCAATTTCGCTTGCGATGAGTTCAAAATTGGTTTTGGTGATTGTTCCCCCAACAGAGGTTTTTTTTCCTCGGCTTTTGGCTTCCGAGATGATTTTTTTAGCAACTCGTGTCACTTCTTTATCATCTGGTTTTTTATCCATAGAAGCGCTGAGGTCTGATCTAGCGGCTGTTACCTGTTGTAATTCTTGGAACGACGGAGAATCAAAGATATCCATCAAATTGCGGTAACCTGTGATGGTTTCCATATTGATCGACTTGTTATAAGATTCAAACTCAGATGGTGTGAGTAGGTTTTTCATCGTTTGGATGAAGTTTTTCAAAGCATATTCGGATTCTACCATGGGAGCAGAGATACCAGAAACACCAATCCTTTGGCAAATTCGGATGTCATTTCTTGCCTCTGGACCACCAATTTTCACATACAGTGGTAAAATCCCTGAGGTAATCGTTTTTAAGAGGGAAATTTCTTCTGCACCCATATCTTCTGTTTCCGTACCTGTTTTGATACAGACAAACGAATAGTTTTCCTTCATCTCAAGTAGGGTATTTCGTAATCCACGGATTGATGTTTCCATAAGCAGAAGATCTCCATGTATGGTATCGTCGATTCCCGAAAATAGTACAAGTCTTTTGCGCTTTTTTTCCCCCTTTCTTGACAGAAAATTCGAATTCCTTAGCTTCGAACTATGGGATTATTTTCCTCCATCTTCAAATCCAAGCCAAAACCAGAATCCAAAGAGCCAGAAAAGGAAGGGGCCGCAGCCTCTAGTCTCTCTTTTGTTATCATTGTCGTACTCGTATTTGCTTTTAAATCATCTATATTGGATGCCAATAACATCCCTTCCGGTTCAATGATCCCAACCTTGAAAATTGGGGACTTCTTGTTCGTGAATAAAATGCGTTATTCCTTTCGGATGCCTTTTACCGAAAAGGAACTCTTTCGCATCGATGATCCAAAGCGGGGAGACATTGTTACTTTTATTCCACCCGCAACAGCTCTTGGCCAAGAAGAATCTCGTTCTGGAGTTTTTGCCAAACGATTTGTCAAACGTGTTGTAGGCCTTCCTGGTGACACTATTCGGATCACTCGAAAATTCATTGATACAAAAGAACGAGGAAGAGTACACTTTGCACTTGTCGAATACAAGGAAAAGGGTTCTACCGAATTTAAATCTTACGAACCAAAAGAAGTTCCCATTGGAAAAGAGCTTTCTGATTTAGATAATTTGGAAGCAACACAACGGGCGTTATTTCGGGAAGTCAAACCTGGTTTTGAACACTACATCTTGGAAGGATTTGAAGATGATAGAAGAGCCCATATCTTTGAATATTGTGACTTTTTGCATGGATGTGAAATTCCAGAAGGCCAATACATGGTGATGGGAGACAACCGTGACGATTCTCATGACTCACGAGCTTGGGGTTTTGTGAAACGTGAAGACATTCTTGGAAAGGCGCTCATTATATATTTTTCCATAGATTGGAAAGATTCCACTTGTGAATACAAAGACGGACAAGAGTTAGCTGAAAAGGGACCAGAAGTAGCGGAACGGTATGAAGGAGAAGCCTTGGATCGACGATGTCATTATTCTGAAGTGTTTTCTTCACATAATGCACGTTATCTCGGTGAGGAATCTCGCTTTGGTTGGATTGAAAGAACGCTCCGGTATCGTCTTTGGAGACTCAGTGTTCGTTTCGATCGCATCGGTCGCATTTTGCAGTGACAGATCCAAACAAACCATCTTCTGGCAAAAAGGAAACATCTCCTTTGGCCATGGCAGGAGCGGGATTTGAATTCGTTTCCTCAATCGTTTTCTTTGTATTGGGAGGTTATTATCTAGATGAATATTTAAAATCAGAACCTCTATGGTTACTCGTTGGATTTTTTCTAGGATTTGTCTTTGCTTTTTATTCTCTCATCAAACGAGCCAAGGAAAACGAGTGATTCGCTCGAACAAATAAATTCTTGACCAATTGGAAATGAATAACATAAAAGTAAAAGGCTATGACTACGAAGGCAAAATTACATTCAATTGGAAAAAAATCCAGTTTTGCAATGGGAATGCCTTCTTATGTACTCACCACTCTCGTTCTAGTCGTCGTCGTATCTTTCTACATACGTAGCTTTCTGTCATAATCCTCCTTCGTTTCCTCGGTCGACAGAAAGCAAAAGTCGACGGGGAAACCATCCAAGGAGAGAGATTATGTGGGAAAGGATCACAGTCAGTCAGTATATCATTCAATTTTTAGAATCAAAAAGGATCCAATGGATTCCAGGAGTTCCTGGTGGAACTATTTTACCGTTATATGAAAGTTTGGCGGCATCAAGTATCAAACACGTACTTGCTAGGCATGAACAAGGAGCTGGTTTTATTGCGCAAGGGATAGCTCGCAGTAAAGGAGAGGTGAGTGTCGTATTTGTTTCTTCTGGCCCTGGTGTTGCCAATCTCATTACAGCTGTCGCTGATGCATACAGAGATTCAGTGCCGATGTTAGTGTTTTCTGGGCAAGTGCCAACTCCTTTAAAAGGAACAGATGCATTCCAAGAATTGGATACAGAGCGAATTGTTTCATCTCTTGTAAAAAAAGCGTACTCCATTAAAGATCCAAATTTGATTCCAGTGGTTTTGCAAGAAGCGTATCAGATCGCATCGGAAGGAAAAAAAGGTCCTGTTTGGATTGATCTTCCAAAAGACATTCAAACAAAAACGATTCCTTGGAAAGAGAATCAAAGTTTTGAAACCAACTATTTCTTATCCGGGCTCAACCATGATAAGAAAACAATCATTTTGGGGGAGACGACTTCTCTCAATTTGTTTCAGAGCCAATGGAAACAGTGTTTCGCAGACGCAAAGTTTCCTTTGTTGTATTTGGGTGGCGGGGCAAAAAAAGAATCCAGACGTTTTCGCGAAATTGTCAAACAATATCAAATACCAGCTGTCACAACACTTATGGGACTTGGTATATTCGAAAAGAATGATCCAATGAATTTGGGTATGATGGGAATGCATGGAACCATCGCGGCCAATGAAGCCTTGGGTGTTTGTGATTTACTCATTGCGATAGGTGTTCGCTTTGACGATCGTGCCATTGGAAACAAAGATTCGTTTTGTCCAAATGCAAAGATCGTCCATATTGATATAGATGCTAACGAAATTGGGAAAATTAAAAAACCGGATTTGAGTTTGAAAAAAGATATATCGGAAGTGATTTCGTACCTATTCCCGATTCCTATAGAAGAGTCTCTTCTTAATCCACAAAACACTGGGGATAAAGGTTATTTGCAACAAATAGAGATATGGAAACAAATTCCAGAGATCCATCCTGCAAAAGAATTGATCACTTCCTTTGCCTCTCTTATCCCAAACAAGGATCATTTTGTCATCACTGATGTGGGACAACACCAAATGTGGGTGGCGCAGTATTATCCATTTCTAAATCCTAATCATTGGATCACATCTGGTGGACAAGGCACAATGGGATTTGGATTGCCTACGTCCATTGGGGTATCTTTGGCAAACCAAAATTCACCTGTTTATTGTTTTACGGGTGACGGCTCGATCATGATGAATCTTCAAGAGTTGGCAACATTAAAAGAATTCAATCTGAATGTAAAAATCATTCTTATGAATAATCAGCATTTGGGTTTAGTGAAACAGCAACAAGATTTGTTTTATGGAAATGTTTATTCTGGATCAAAGATTCATTTTCTTCCAAACTTTCAAAGCGTATGTGGTGCATTTGAGATTCCCTATATGAATTGGGAGAAAGATCAAAATGATTCCGATTTACGGTCTTTGTTAGGAGAACCTGGACCAGGTTTTGTGGAAATCAATATTCCATCTGATTGGGGAGTGTATCCATTTGTTCCTGGTTGTAAGTCGAACCAAGAATATATCTTAGATTTGGTAAAATGTTAATCATAAACTCCCATAGAATTGGATTCATTCTATGGGAGTTTTTAGAGATTAAATTGCTTTGTTCCCTCGTTCACCACTTCGGATGCGAATCACTTCTTCCAACGGCATGACGAAGATTTTCCCATCTCCGATTTTACCCTCTGGACCAGTTTTGGCCGCTTTTAGAATGGCATCGACTGTTGGTTTTACAAATTCATCGTTGACAGCGATTTCCAATCGAACTTTTCGTAACAAGTTCACTTGGTATTCGTGTCCGCGAAACACTTCTGTTTTGCCTTTTTGTTGTCCATATCCTTGAACATCACTCACTGTTAGACGATATATTTCATTCTTTGTGAGTTCGTTTTTTACTTCTTCCAATTTGTGTGGTTGAATGATTGCAATGACTAATTTCATAAATTTACCTTATATCATATCCTTTTTCACCATGAATCTCTTGGTCGAGTCCAGTGATTTCTTTATCTTCCTCAATTCTGAAGCCAATTGTTTTTTCGATGACTAATGCAAGTAAATAGGAAACAACAAAAGAATAAAATCCTGTTGCCACAACACTTATCACTTGTGCCATCATTTGATCACCGAATGTCATACCTTCTGCTAATTCTAATGCAAAAATACCAGTTAAGATGGCTCCAAAGGCACCACCTGCACCATGGATTCCGAAAGCATCCAATGTATCATCATACTTAAACTTACCTTTTAGAAGAATCGCCAAATAGCAGATAGGTGATACTAGTAAACCCATAATGATTGCACCTTTGATACCAACAAAACCAGATGCAGGAGTGATAACCACTAATCCGGCTACAATGCCTGAAGCTGCTCCTAGAGCTGTTGCCTTTTTTGTATGATACCATTCAATGAGTAACCAACTTGCTCCCGCTGCAGCGGGCGCAACCAAAGTGACCAAAAAGGCTCGAGCAGCAAGACCATTTACGGCAAGACCAGAGCCCGCATTAAAACCAAACCATCCAAACCATAATAATCCCGATCCAAGGAGAGTATATGTCATGTTATTGGGATGGGTTAAAAGAGATGGGTCTCCCTTTCGTTTGCCAATGACAATCGCAGCAGATAAACCAGCAATACCTGAAATCAAATGTACAACAGTCCCTCCAGCAAAATCCAAGGCATTCATTTTGAACAACCAGCCAGATTCTGCCCAAACCCAATGAGCTACTGGATCATAGACTAACGTAGACCATACGAGAATGAAAAGAATATAAGCAGAAAGTTTGATTCTTTCAGCAATTGCTCCTGAGATGAGTGCAGGTGTGATGATAGCAAACATCCCTTGGAATAAAAAATGAACATAGGTTGGGATAGTGCCTAAGGTAGAATTCAAATCAATTCCATCTAGGAAGGCCAAATCAAAATTGCCTACGTAAGGATTGTCTCCAGAAAAAGCTAAGCTGTATCCGAAGATGGTCCACTGTAGTGTCATGACGATCATCGCAACAAAACTATGCATCATCGTTGATAAAACATTTTTAGAACGAACGATCCCTCCATAAAACAAGGAAAGACCAGGAATCATAAAAAACACAAATGCTGATGAAACTAACATCCATGTTGTATCTGATTTATCGATTTGGTTTGCTACTGTTGTTTCGCCATCTGCCAATAGTAGATTTGGCAAAAGAAACAAAAAACAGAGTAATACAGGCCTTATGACCATTTGTACATTCATAGTTTACTCCAAAGAAACTAGATTCAAGTTCCGAAATAAAATTCGTATTATTAGGAATGGGGTATCGTATGAAAGCGAGTAAAAATCGTAGAAAATGTGAACTTTTTTACAGAAAAATCCAGGATTCGAGATAGGAGTTTGCCAACGGAAATTTGGTGTGATAAGGGGTTTTTATTGGGAGGCGGGTTCAGTTCCCCACCCATAATCAGGGCGGGGTGACTAGATTCGCAATTTTCCTCGAAATCTATGCATTTATTCTGAAATTCTATAAAAAAGATTGAACAAAATTAAATTGTGTACAATCTAATTTCCAAAAACGGAGTAAACTATGGCAGAAGAATTTTATAAAATTAAAGTGAAGCGCGGTTCTGAGGAAATCCCGATGGAGCAGTTTAAAGACAAAGTGTTGCTAATTGTGAATACAGCGAGTCAATGTGGGTTCACTCCTCAATACAAAGGATTGCAAGAAACATATGATCGTTGGAAGAATAAGGGATTTGAAATTTTAGCATTCCCTTGCAACCAATTCGGAGAACAAGAACCAGGATCTTATGCAGAAATAAAATTATTTTGCGAAAAGACATTTTCAACAACCTTCCCAATTTTTTCCAAGCTTGAAGTAAATGGGCCTAATACGGATCCACTCTATTCACATTTGAAAAAAAGTGCACCAGGTATTTTTGGTTCTCTTGATATCAAATGGAATTTTACAAAGTTCCTCGTTGATAAAAATGGAAATGTAGTGAAGCGTTATGCTCCTATTACAAAACCAGAAGCGATCGAAAAGGATATTGAAAAACTTGTCCAAGGCTAAATCACAAAAGGAAGAGGTTCTTTTGCTGAAGAACCAAATTTGTTTTTCGATGTACTCTTCCATGCATCGACTGATGAAACTCTATCGTCCGCTTCTTGCGGAAATAGGGTTAACTTATCCACAATACCTTGTTATGCTTGTTATGTGGGAAGACGAAATTGCTACAGTAAGTAAAATAGGCGAAAAGCTTCAGCTGGATTCTGGAACTTTAACGCCACTATTAAAAAGACTCCAACTTATGGGTCTCGTTCAAAGAATCCGAAGTGAAAGGGACGAACGAATTGTGGAGATTGTCTTAACAAAGAAAGGCAAAACCTTGCGAGAAAAAGCCAAGCCAATCCCCGAGCAAATTTTCTGTCTCTCTGGGATTGCTGAATCGCAAGCTGGTCAGTTGAAACAAATTTTGGACCAATTGGGCAAATAAAAAATCCCCATTGCGCAAAGATGAACTTTTCTCAATTAAAAATTTAGAGAAGTCAAAAAGACCTTCCCCAACCAACAAACTTATGATATATGGACTTCATTGGGTGGCGGGTGGATTACCCCACCCAGTTCGATACGGGCGGGGATCTATACCTTCATACCCAAACCCAACAACCCTTTATCCTACTTGCTCCCATACCCGCAAAACTCCAAAGTGAACTCATGGATCTAAACTCAGTCAATCTCAAGCGGTTCCATTTGCATTACTTTAGTTATCTATTGGTTTTATTCCTGTTAAGCATTCCGCTAACTGCAGGTTTGGTGGAGGAAGGATATCGGATTTTGTTCTATATTGGTGGGGCAATTTCCTTTGCTGTGCAAATGGCGATCTTGCAATTACGATTCCTTCCTCGTAAGATACCCGCCTTATCTGAGTCGGGATTCCCGCTTTTCACCGTATTTCTTTCTTTTTTTCTGAATCTAGGCATTTTGTCTGCGTTTCAGGTCTTAGAGTACCCTTTTGAGGCAACTTCTGGATTTTTAATTGCCTATTTCGTCCACCTTCTTTTCCTTGTATTTGCGAGCTATTTCAGTGGAAAATAAGTCTAAATATCGGTTTTTTTTATCATTTTTATTAGTTTTTTCCCTTAGTTTTACGAATGTTTTTGCAAACGATTCGGAAGGGCACAGCTCTGATGAGGGCTTCGATTTCAGCGAAGTGATGGCACACCACTTAGGTGATGCTCCGATCTTCCCTCTGAACTTCGGTGGTTCTATCGTCACAGAAGGACAACCTGGTTTCGATGCAGAAAACAATGATGTGTTCGTAAACCACGATGGGGTCAAGTATCACTATGTGGGTGGACTTGACCTTCACATCACGAAACGCGTCACTATGATGTGGATCGCTTGTTTCTTTATGTTCATCGTTTTCATCCCAGCGGCAAACCTGATCTCAAAAAACCCAAAAAAAGTGCACAGCAAATTCACTTCGGGTGTAGAAGCATTCGTGAGTTACTTAAAAGAAAACGTAGTCGATTCTTCTCTCGACCACCACGGGCATTCTTACTACCATTACATCTTCTCTTTGTTTTTCTTTATTCTGTTCTGTAACTTATTTGGTCTCATCCCTTCTGTAGGGGAGTTAACTGTAGCTACCTCTGATGCACTTGTTGCCGTTGGAGTTTTTGAGCACACACCACATTCCCTTCATACGTTTGGAGAGATTTGGTCTGGTATCACACCAACTGGTGACATCAGTGTCACATTATCTCTTGCCTCTATTACATTACTTACGATTTACGGAACTGCATTTTCTTACCAAGGTATTTCCTTCGTAGCACACGCGGTTCCTAAGGGAGTACCTCTCCCTCTCTGGCCACTCATGTGGGTTCTAGAGTTTATTGTCACTCATATTGCCCGATCGTTTGCGTTAACCATGAGGTTACTTGCCAACATGACAGCAGGACACGTTATGATCCTTGCGTTACTTGGGTTTATCTTTATGAGTGAAAGTTGGATGATTGCACCTGTTTCTGTTCTCAGTTCAGTGCTCATCTACTTTTTAGAACTACTTGTAGCATTTCTACAAGCGTTCATTTTCTCACTGCTCACAACCGTGTTCATCGGAACTGTGATGCATAGACATTAACATTGGTTTTATTTATATTATAAAACACACAGGAGTGAAACGAAAACAATGGAATTCGGTTTAGGATACATCGCAGTAGGACTCGCAGCAGGACTTGCATTACTTGGTGCAGGAATCGGTATTGGTAGAATTGGTGGATCAGTGGCAGAAAGCATTAGCCGCCAACCAGAAGCAGCGGGAAAGATCCAACTCGTTCTTTACGTAGCAGCAGGTATGATTGAAGGTGCAGCACTTTTCGCAGTGGTAATCGCTCTTCTTATCGCGCTCAAACTCAATGGCTCAATTGATAAAACAATTGGTGCTGGTGCCACTAAAGTAGAACAAGGACAATAGTCTTGGTACTCCTCGCGGCTTCCGGCTTCAATTTGCTGAAAGTCAATCCGGGTCTGGTCATCTGGACCCTGGTCACTTTCTCAGTTGTTGTCTTCGTTCTTAAAAAATTTGCATGGGACAAGATCCTTCATGCTCTCGAAGAACGTGCTTCCGGCATCCAAGGTGATATCAACAAAGCGGAATCTCTTCGTGTTGAAGCAGAAAAGTCTTTAAAAGAATACAAAGACCAACTCTTCCAAGCAACAGAAGAAGCACACAGAATTGTCGATGAAGCTAAGAAAGATGCAGTTGCTCTCCGCACTCGGTTGACGGAAGAAGCACACAATGAAGTAAAAAGTATCAAAGATAACGCTGTTCGAGAGATCGAACTTGCAAAAAGCAGAGCCTTGTCTGAGTTACAAAACCAAATTGTGGAAATGTCCGTTCTCATCGCGAGTGAGATCTTGGAGAAACAATTGAAGAAGGAAGACTATGCTTCCTTTGTTGAAAAAGAGATCGCTAAACTCGATAAACTTAAAATAAAATGAGTCTGAACCAAATTTCAAAGGTTTACGCAACGGCAATTTTAGAGTTAGCTCAAGAAACTAACTCACTTGAGTCAACGGAAGAGGAATTATCAACGCTTGTTGATGTTTTCTTTTCCGATGATTCGATTCGCCATTATTTTCTTTCTCCGTTAGTTGATCCTTCTGAGAAAGAACAAACTGCCGCAAAGTCAGTTCAAGGGAAAGCATCAGAAATTGTTGCTAACTTCATTACACTTGTGGTTCGTAAAAACAGGTTCCTTTACTTAAAGGATATTTTGGAAGACTACCGTGCAGGCGTTGACCGACTTAAAAATCGTAGCTCCCTCCGCATTGTTTCCCAAGAGTCATTAGGCAAAGAAGCAGTGGATCGAATCACGAAGTCCATCGCTTCCAAGTTCGGACGTGATCTTCGTGTCACAGAACAAACGGATCCAACCCTCATTGGTGGATTCAAGATCTATATAGACGACTTTTTAATCGATGCCTCAATCCGTGCAAAACTTGCCGGAACTAGAGAGGCTCTCCTCCAAAAGAAAATCCCAGTCGGAGCATTTGAATGAAAATTAAAACAGACGAAGTAACGTCGGTACTAAAACAAGAAATTAAAAACTTCAAGAAAGACCTTCAAGTTGAAGAAGTCGGAACAGTTCTCGAAGTCGGGGACGGGATTGCGAGAGTTTACGGACTCACAAACGTAATGTCAGGAGAGCTCGTTGAATTCCAAAACGGAGTTCGAGGCCAAGCCTTCAACTTAGAAGAAAATTCAGTTGGGGTTGTTATCTTTGGTGATTATATTAAAATCGAAGAAGGTTTCACCGTTAAACGTGTGGGAAAAATCTTCGAAGTTCCAGTGGGACCAGAACTTCTCGGTCGTGTGCTAAACCCACTCGGGGAAGTGATCGACGGAAAAGGACCTCTTAACGCGAAAAAAACAAGACCAGTTGAGTCTCCAGCTCCTGGAATCGCGATGAGAAAGTCAGTTCATGAACCAATGCAAACAGGGATCAAAGCAATTGACGCGATGATTCCAATTGGACGTGGACAAAGAGAGCTCATCATTGGTGACCGTGGAACAGGAAAAACTTCCATCGCGATCGACACCATCATCAACCAAAAAGGAAAAGGTGTGATCTGCGTTTACGTAGCGATTGGACAAAAAGCATCGACTGTTGCTTCCACCATCGAAATGTTACGCGAAAAAGGTGCTCTTGAGTATACAATCATCGTATCTGCAAACGCATCTGAGCCTGCTCCTATGTTATACATTGCACCTTACTCTGGTGCGACCATGGCTGAATACTTTATGTATGAAGAAGGGAAAGCAACTCTCGTTGTTTACGATGACCTTTCGAAACAAGCTGTAGCATATCGACAAATGTCACTTTTACTTCGCCGTCCACCAGGTCGTGAAGCATACCCAGGTGACGTATTCTACCTTCACTCTCGCCTCTTGGAAAGAGCAGCGAAACTAGATGATAAATTTGGTGGTGGGTCTATGACGGCACTTCCGATCATCGAAACACAAGAAGGGGAAGTATCAGCATACATTCCTACGAACGTAATTTCCATCACAGATGGTCAGATTTACCTCCAATCCAACCTCTTTGCATCGGGTCTTCGCCCTGCGGTGGATGTGGGAATTTCTGTATCGCGGGTTGGATCTGCAGCGCAAATCAAAGCGATGAAAAAAGTAGCGGGAACACTCAAGTCTGACCTTGCTCAGTTCCGTGACTTAGAAGCGTTTGCACAGTTAGGAACAGAACTAGACCCAGTGACACAAGCGCAGCTTGATCGTGGTTACCGAGTTCTTGAAATTCTCAAACAACCAAACAACTCACCAACTCCGGTAGAAGAACAAGTGATTTCGATCTTCGCTGTAACAAAAGGATTTATGGATACAATTCCTACTGCAAAAGTAAGAGAATTCGAAACCTTCCTTTTGAAAACAATGAGAGAGCAACACGCAGAAATTTTGGAAGAAATCAGAACTGCTAAAGAAATTAAACAAGAAGCTGCTCTGCAAAAAACAATCAAATCGATTGTTGAACATTTTCTAGCAAAGAATAACTAAGGGGAAAGATCTTGGCGACACCGCGTGAGATAAAAAAGAGGATTAACTCGGTTAAAAATACGAGAAAAATCACTCGAACCATGGAGATGGTCTCCACGGCTAAGGCAAAAAAAGCCACTAACAAAGTAAATGCGGCAAAACCATATGCCGATTTGACACGTGAGTTAGTTTCTTCTTTGTCTAGCCTTGCTTCGATCATCCATAGCCCTTACTTAAGGAAGCCGGACAAAATCCGTAAAGTTGCTATCCTTGCTATAGCCGCTAACCGAGGGTTATGCGGTGGTTTTAACTCCAACTTACTTCGTATGGTGAAACATCGTATTGAAGAATTGAAGTCAAAAGGTGTGGAAGTTGAAGTCCATGCAGCAGGAAAAAAGGCGATCTCTTTCTTTAAATTTGCAAAAGTTGATTTGGTAACTTCATACACCAACATCGATGACAAAGCGGGAAGTAAAGAAGCAAATGAATTAGCTTCTTATTTTATGGAACGTTTTGCCAACGAATCGGTGGATTCTGTTGAAATCATCTCCACTCATTATTATTCAGCAGCAAATCAAAAACCTGAGATTACGTCTGTGCTTCCGCTTCAAATGGAAGAGACAGGAGCAAACGGTGCATCCGGTCCAGAAGTATTATACGAACCAGATCCAAAAACCATCTTAGAAAACTTACTTCCAATGGTGATCAAAACTACGTTTGTTAAAATCATCTTGGAATCAGTAGCTTCCGAACACATTGCACGTAGAGTGGCAATGAAGGCGGCAACAGATGCAGCTGGTGAGATGATCAAACTTCTGACTCGCGGATACAACCGAGTTCGTCAGGCAAAAATTACGCAGGAAATTTCAGAAATCGTAGGGGGAGCGGAAGCCATCTCCTAACAAAGGTCTTTCGGAGTATATATGAATAAAGGTAAAATTAAACAAATCATCGGTTCGGTATTGGACATCAGTTTTGATTCCGGGAATATGCCTGAGATCTACAATGCCGTAGAGATTCAATCCAAAGTAAACGGCAAAGATGTAACCATCACTGCAGAAGTACAGCAGCACATTGGAGACAACACAGTTCGTGCGATCTCCCTTCAATCCACTGACGGTTTAAAACGTGGTTTGGAAGTTGTGGATACAGGCGCTCCGATTTCTGTTCCAGTGGGAACAAAAACTCTCGGTCGTATCTTTAACGTACTCGGTGAAGTCATCGATGAAATGGGTGACCTTCCAAAAGACGTTAAAAAACTTCCGATCCATAGAAATGCACCTTCTTACGAAGAAATTAAACCAAAAACTGAGATCTTTGAAACAGGGATCAAGGTAATCGACCTTCTTGCTCCTTACATCAAAGGGGGAAAAACAGGACTTTTCGGTGGTGCTGGGGTAGGGAAAACCGTTCTCATCCAAGAGCTCATCAATAACATTGCAAAACAACACGGTGGTTACTCAGTGTTTGCTGGAGTAGGAGAAAGAACTCGTGAAGGAAACGACCTTTGGCACGAGATGAAAGACTCTGGCGTTATCGACAAGACAGTTCTCTGTTTTGGTCAGATGAACGAACCACCAGGAGCACGTCTTCGTGTGGCTCTTTCTGCCTTGACGATGGCAGAAAACTTCCGTGACGAATCTGGATCAGATATCCTTCTTTTCGTAGATAACATCTTCCGTTTCTCGCAAGCTGGTTCTGAAGTATCGGCTCTTCTTGGTCGTATGCCATCTGCGGTAGGTTACCAACCAACTCTTTCCACAGAGATGGGGGGATTACAAGAACGAATCACTTCCACAACGAGAGGTTCCATTACTTCTGTGCAAGCGATCTACGTTCCTGCGGACGACTTAACTGACCCGGCTCCTGCAACAGCGTTTACGCACTTAGATGCAACAACAGTTCTTTCTCGTGCGATTTCTGAAAAAGGGATTTATCCTGCTGTGGATCCACTCGATTCCACATCACGAATCATGAACCCACAAATTGTAGGGGAAGAACACTACAACACAGCTCGTGAAGTACAAAGAATTTTACAACGTTACAAAGACCTTCAAGATATCATTGCGATCCTAGGTATGGATGAACTTTCTGAGGATGACAAAATCCTTGTGGCTCGTGCTCGTCGTTTGGAGAAATTCCTCTCCCAACCATTCCACGTGGCAGAACAGTTCACTGGTCGACCTGGGAAGTATGTAAAATTGGAAGACACCATCCGTTCCTTCAAAGGCATCATCGAAGGAAAATACGATTCTCTTCCAGAGCAAGCATTCTACATGGTCGGATCGATTGACGAAGTGATCGAAGCGGCGAAACAACTCAAAGGTTAATTCGGATGAGTAAAGAACTGACTTTAACGGTCATCTCTCCAGACAAAATCCTGTATCAGGGCAAGGCAGAATCGGTGATTCTGCCAGGTTCTGTGGGATATTTCGGAATCCTCCCTGGCCATGCAACCTTGGTATCCCAACTTGATTTTGGGCTTATCAAATTGCACACTGGTGGAAAGGAGTTCCGTATCGCAATCGATGGCGGGTTCTGTGAAGTGAAAAATGACCAAATCCGAGTTCTTACCGAAGGTGGGGATTCCGAGGAAGATCTAACTCACGACCACGCACTTGAACTCTTACAGGAAGCGGAATCACTACCGTCTTCAAAAGAGAAAGAAAATCTCCTTAAGAAAGCAAAAGTTCGCATTTTACTGCACGAACGTTAATTTTTTTCCCCCCTTCTTGCCGAAAATATACCAGAGGGGGATTTCCTTTGAATTCAATCTGGCTTAGACGATTGGTGTTGGTGACAATACTATTGTTTGGATTGTTCCTCTTAAAGGAAAACCCTGATTTGCGAAAAAGAATCTATTCGGAAGCACCGATTCGTGTTAAAATTGAGGGACCCGTTGTGAACCCTGGAATTTACACTTTAGAGGCTGGTTCTAACGGAAATGATTTGGTTGAGATGGCTGGTGGGATTTTGCCAGGATCGCAAATCAAAATGGAGGACAGTGTCTTGGAACAGCCGTTAGAGGATGGCCAGATACTAAATTTGGGAAAACGGTAATCGAGGCGAATGGCGGATCAAGAAAAGAAGCAAAACGAAGATCTAGATAACATCGAACCTATACTCGATGAGGATTCGTTTTCATTGGATTTGGATGATTTTGATTTAGGTGATGATGACTTAGAAGTTTCACCTGGAATTGAAGCACCAAACTTAGATGATATTTCCGCTTTCGATGATGAAGATGATTCCATTTCCGATATGGTCGCATCCTCCGATGACTATGATGACATACTTGACATTGACTTAGATTCCGATTTAAATTTACTCGGGGAAGAAGACCCCATTTTGCATGATGAAGACATACATGCTGATTTTTCTGATTACGAAGAAGAATCAGATTCTGAAACAAAAGACCAGCAAACTTCCAACGCTCAAAATAAGTCTTCAGTTAGTTTAGAAGATGAAGATCTCGAACTTGAATTCGATGATGATATCATTGATCTTGATAAAGAAATTGAAGCCATCTTAAACGGTGAAGATGGAATCTTAACTTCTAAAAAGAGAACTCCATCACAGGAAGAAGAGGAAGAGGGACCGATCTCTCTATCCCTCGAAGAGTTGGAGAATATCACTGGTTCTTTGCCAGAGGAAGATCATTCTGGATTGCCAGAACGAGAAGAGTTGCCAGCCGATACTCATGGCAATGAACGTTCGTTAATTGATGAAGAATCTGATTTGGATCTCGATTTAGATGACTCGGAAATCGATACAACTCTTGCTTTTGATGAAGAAGGAAAACCTCAGTTTGATCTTACCGATTATGATAATGAGGAAACATTTATCCCTCAAGATGACTTAGGTCCTGGTGGAGAGGATGATACAAGTTTTGAACCACTAGTTGATCCAGAAGAAGAAGAACTCTTTGGAAAAAACAAGGAAGATGAAAATTTAACTCTCTCTGATGAAGAATTAGGCAGTATTTTAGGTGCTGGTGGGGAAGCGAGTTTAGAAGAGACTCTTGCATCTGAAGAAGAATTTTTCACAACAGATGATCATACCGACCTCCCTGACTTTGAAGACGAGAGTAGCAACTTGGATTTGCTAGGTGGCGAATTTCAGCCTGCTGAAACAGAAAGTGTTACAACTGAAGAAGAGGAAGAAGGTCCACTCACTCTATCCCTTGAAGAATTGGAGAATATTTCCGGAGGGACAATTCCTGAAGAGATGGAAGAGTCCTCATCTGATTTACTCAGCGAAGAAATCGAAGACGAATCCATCACCTTAAGTCCAGATGAACTTGGTAGTATTATTGCAAATGACCCAGTGGAAGATGACGATGATATGGATGATCATCATGAATTAGAAACGGATCTGGGTGATGATTTTGGATTCGATTTTGGTGAACCAGAACCTGAATCTTCCGAATCAAACATGGAAGGTTTGGAAGGTGAATTGGAAGGATATGAATCTTCCTCTGAAGAGGAAGACGAAGAAGGTCCAATTGCACTTTCATTAGAAGAACTTGATTCCATTGCTGCAGAAGCAGAAGAAGTTTCGGATGAAGAACTTGTCGATAGTTTAGATCGTGCACCACTCCCATATGAAGAAGACTTAACTCAGAAATCAGATTTGTTAGGCGAAGAGGAAGAAGATGAATCAATCGCCTTGTCAATGGAAGAACTGGAAAACATCGCTGCCTTGGAAGAGGAAGTGGAAAGTGTTCCAGGGGCACAGAATGATAAACTAGATTTAGAGCAAGAGATTGAAGAAGATGTGACTCTCTCTCCTGAAAGCCTTGATGCAATCTTGGGAGATGAACTTCCTGGTGAAGGTTTAGAAGACATTGCTGATCTACCAGAAGAAGAATCATTTACCCTCCCAGAACCAATCGAGGAGATAGAAGAAAACCAATTTGATCTAGAGCCAATGGAAGACATTGATCTAGTAGAAAATGAAGGTGAAGCTGATTTTGGTGAATTTACTTCCGATATTGCAGTTGATGATAGTTTTGATTTAACACATGATTTCTCACAAGAAGCAAGAACTCCGACTCTGGCTTCTGATGACTCTGAGGAATTTATCGTTGATCTCGATGAATACGCGATGGAAGGAAAACTTTCACCGATCGAAGAACTTAGAAAATCAGATGTCTCTGTTCCTGAAACAAACAAAGATTCGGAAGATGCGTTTGCAGAAGCTGGTGGAGACCAACTGTCAGTCGGGGACCGCAAAAAAGTATTAAGTTATCTTGATAATTTACTTGGCAACTTACCAGATGAGGTCATCCGAGAATTCTCGAAATCCCAATACTTTGAATTATACAAAAAAATGATGAAAGAATTGGAGTTATAAAGTGGGACTCCTTGATCGAGCCGAAGAGATCAAAAAATCTTCGGAATCTTCTAATGCAAAGTCTCCATCTGCGAAAAAAGAAACTCCTTCCTTATTAAAAAAAGCAGAACAATTTAGAGAAAAAGAATTACCGGCTATAGATAGTCCTTTGGAGTCCATTTCTGTCTCTGATTCCGACGGAGACTGGTTAGACGATGCCTTCTCAAATCCTTTGGCAACTGAGATTGGTGACTTACCCAATCCTGATGGGGAAGAAGAATTTGATCTCAGTGATATTCCTGAATTAACGGATTCGGACTTTGGAGATTTATCAGTTGGTGCTTCTGATTGGGAAAAAAATCCAATTTCTAATATAGAAGACGATTTGGATTCGATACATGAAGAATCCAACCCATACGAACCCGTTGAAGACGCACAAGAAATCGAAGAACCAGAAATCGAACACGAAATTGATCCAGAAACCATGGAAGACTCTGATGCGCCAACGGATCTAGAGATTCCAGAAGAAGAGACAACTCCCGATCACGAACCGGTAGCGGAAGAAAGTAAAGAAGAAGATTTAGGAATGGATTTTGATTCAGAACCTGCCCCTGGTAAGGAACCTGAGTTAGGTGATGATTTGATCGATCGTGATTATCACGACGATTTGGTGGAACCCGATGCACCTCTTCCAGAAGTAAACCTATTTGACGAATGGGAAAATGAGGCAAAAAAAGAGGCCGCAAAACAGCCATTACGTCCTTATAAAGAAGACCCCGCTCCGATTGGCGAAGATGTATTATTTGATGATGAGTCTGATTTTGGAACCACTCCGATGGCATATCATCTTGCTTCCAAAAAAAGGATCGAAAACTACCAAGCGATTTTTGAAATCACAAAGGAAATCGCATCTTCAAAAGAATTCTCCGATTTTTTTGATAACTTAGTTTATAGCTTAATTGGACAAGTTGGATGTCAGTCGGTTGTTGTTCTAACTTCTACAAATCCTAAAAACTCGAAATGGGAAGCAATTGCTGCACAAGGAATTCAGTCGAAAGATACTTGGTATTTGTTGCCTGGAGATGAAATTCACTCAAGAATTTCTGACTCAGAAACAGTTATTTATGCTGGTGAGTTTAAATCGACAAGGTTACCAAACAGAGAGTTAAATCTATTAAATGAAATGGGTACGGAAATTTTAGTACCGATTCGTCATGGTGAAAAATGTTTTGGAATCCTTTCCCTCGGAAAACTCATCAATGGTGAAGAATACATTACAGATGATTTAGAATTTGCTAAAATAGTTGGTGATATTGCGGGATCTGTTTTTGAACGAGTCTCTGAGTTTGAATCGATCAATGATGAATTAGTGCATGCAAAAGAAGTCATTGAAATTAATGAATCCGTTCTGCAATTTGCGAGAGATTTTTCGAAAGTTCGTAAGATGGATGAAGCTTATGATTTTCTTGTTGATAGCATTAAAAACAAACTCGGTGTAAAACAATTCTCGTTTTTAGTTTTAGATTCAGAAACAAAATCAGATTATATTGTATTTGGCTCCAATTTTATCCTTCCTGAGCGCACGAAAGACTTCCGATTGAGTAAAGATTCTGATATCGTAGGAATGGTTTCCAATGTATCAGGAGTTTACAAATTAGAAAACTTTAGAGAAGATGCTGAACTTAAATCGATTTTCACTAACGATGAATTAGGAATCATGAGTGAGTTTACAATTCTGCCCATCATCAATTTGAATTGGCTTGTCGGAATGGTCATCATTCATTCAACAGGATCAGCTTGGACAGATACAACTCGAGATGTTGCAGTATCAATGTTAGAAACTTCTGCACCAGTTTTTGCGAACTTACTCATTCTCCAAGAAAAAGAAGCTTTATTTAGAAATCCTTTTAATCCTTTGGAATCTCGCATTCTATCGGAGATGGAAAAGGCATCCGCTTTAAAAGCATCCTTTACTGTTTCTCTATTTAAAATTCAGAATGTATCAAGAATGATCCATCTTTTGGGAACAGGAACGTTTGCTCGCTACGCAGATACATTACGAAAAACTATGATGGACCATATTAGTGAATTAGATTTTTTCACAAGGGTCGGTCAGGGTAAATTTGTTATCGTTCTGCATGGAAAGGACAAAGAAGAAACGGATGTTGTGATTAAAAAAATCAAATCATCCTTTGCCAAAAAAGAAGAAGCCTTGATTGGCAATTTCCGAGCAAGTTATCGTGTTTTAACGTTGGCATATCCGCACGACACGAAGGACAAAAATCAATTCTTGGAAATGGTTGAAGAAGCCTAAAAGTTTGTTGTGTTATTCAACTCACTGACGTTTCTCTTACACTTTTCCATATTTTTTCTAGCCTACTATTTTTCTTCCTTTCGGATTCGGAAAACACTATTACTTTTATTTGGAATCTATTTTTACTCACAATGGGGAATAGGCGGAACCTTTTTACTTCTTTTGTCCATAACCTTTAATTATGCAATTGGAATCCAAATTGATAAAAGATCCTTGTTGAATCGAAAATCCATTTTTGTTTTTGGAATTGTATCTAATGTATTGTATTTAGGTATCTTTAAGTATTTTCTTTTTCTTTGGGGAGTTCTTTCGGATATCAATTTTGCCAATGGTGGAGCTTCCTTCATATGGAAACCAAACATCATTTTGCCAATTGGAATTTCTTTTTATACCTTTCACAATATTAGTTATTTAATCGAAGTATACGACAAAAGGATTCCTGTTTGTAGGAATTTTTTTAACTTCGTTCTTTACGATTTATTTTTTCCATTACTCCTTTTAGGGCCAATTGAAAGACCTGGAAATTTGATTCCTCAGATCGAATCTGAGCGAACTGTTACAAAGGAAAAAATTTGGAATGGTTTATCTCTGTTTTGTTTCGGTGTATTGATTAAATCAAGCATTGCGGATCCATTGTCTCGTTATGTGGAACTCCATGTTGGAAGTTTTTTGTCTTTGGAGCCAGGGATTTTATGGGTGATAGCACCAAGTATTGCATTCCAAGTGTATGCTGATTTTTTTGGATATTCTTTATGTGCGATGGGTCTTGCAGAAATGTTAGGCTTTGAACTCATGAATAATTTTAAACGCCCTTTTTTCGCTTCTAATCCTTCTGAATTTTGGTCAAAATGGCATATTTCCTTATCAACTTGGCTACGTGATTATGTGTACATTAAGTTAGGTGGGAATCGAGTAGGTTTCTTTCGAGAGAATCTGAACTTAATGTTGGTTTGGTTTTTGACAGGCATATGGCATGGCGCTGGATATGGTTTTATCATTTGGGGAGTTTATTTGGGACTTTGTCTTGTATTCTATCGAGTCTTAAAACACTTCGGAATCACAAATCATGATAGTAAATTGATAACAGGTTTAGGAATTCTATTTACATTTTATACGTTTTCGTTAGGACTTTTGTTATTCCGTATTACTTCCCCGTCTGAGAGTTTTTTGATCTTTGAAAATTTAAAGTATTTCCCAAGTTGGAACCAAATTCCTTTTTCGCTTCTTATTGTGATTTTTCCACTTCTTTTGTTTGATGTGTGGCAAGAGTGGAAACAAACCGATCGGCCTACTTTTTTTGTAAATACCAATCCCTATTTGTTCTCATTGATTTTCTTTTTATCCTTCCTTTGGTTTTCTTTGGTGTCTCCTTTTGCAAAAGAAGACTTTTTTTATTTCCAATTTTAAGAGAAATTCAGAGGGTTAAGAGGTAAGTACTTTCAACATGATGCACCTTAGGTTGTTACTCATCACTCTGCTAAGTATCAGTTGTTTTATGCACATCACTTGGGAATACTTAGTTCCATTCTGTGATACAACTTCTATTTATTGGTTTTTTGCCAAAGACAGACAATGGAACCACCAAGCAAAAATCTTGGTATTGGGTGATAGCCAAATTGTGAGTGGAATTCTACCTGAGACCATTGCTGCCATTGAAAATGTAAATTTGGATGAAGTATTATTCCTTCCAAGACCGAGCCAACAGCCAGAAGGAATATTATTAGATACACTCAGGTCGATCCAACTTCCTCACCTTAGAAAAATTTACGTCAATGTTTCTCCACTCAATACCAGCAAAAACTCGATTACGGACGCTCATAAACAGCTCTATTCTTCATTTGGAAATTTTGAACTTTACCATCTAACCGAACCTTTTCTCAGAAAGGCATATTATTCGAATGTTTCTGATTTCCTTTGGAAACTAGTGATCCAATGTTTCCCATATTTTGGGTTAAGTTCCAATACCAATCGTATCTTTTATGATCCTATGGTTCAACGTGATTTAGAACAAAGAAAGTTAGAAGTCAGGTTTATCAAAAAAAGTATGATCGAAACAAGTGGAGCCTGGATTTGGAAATCGATAGGAATTGATCCCACCTTGCAAGAGTTTGACGAATTTCTGAACTTGGATACAACTCTCATAGCAGGCAAAAGAGAACTTTCGATTCAGCTTTGGGCTCAAAATTTAAAAATCTGGGAAAAACGTAAGTTAAATGTTGTTGTTCTCCGCATTCCATTTTCCCCAAAGATGGAAATGGATTTGAAGCAGAAAAATGGGAATTTGGTGACCGATAGTTTTTTTAAATGGATTCAAACATCATCCAATCAGAACCAAGTTGCGGTATTTGATTTTAAAGAAGTGTTTTTAAACGAGTATTCGTATTTCGCAGATTTAACGCACCTCAACCAAAAGGGAAGAGATGCATTCGCAAAGTTATTGAAGAAAACCTTACTTAATCACGCCAACTCGTCTGCCAATGGCATGTAAGTTGAGACCCCAGCCAATCCCAAGGAATTGTTTAGGAGTGAGGATTTCTTCTGTACTTGGATCCCAAATATCTTTGATGAACGCTTCTGCAGTGATTTCAGTTCCGTAAGGAATTCCCCAAAAATTTTTCTCTTCTTTGTATGACATAGTGCCCCCTCGAATTTACCAAATCTTACAATTTTGTAGATTCCACCATAGTATAAAATTCTTGAAAATGGTAGGCAGAATCATGAGGTCCAGGGCATGCCTCTGGATGGTATTGTACTGCCATCACAGGTAAATTCTTGGTTTTTAAGCCAGCAACTGTATTGTCAAAGAGATTGATTCGAGTGATGGGTGTATCTCCTGAAGATTCACCTAACACATGAAAGCCGTGGTTTTGCGAAGTGATTTCAATTTTACCAGTTTCTTCATTACGCACTGGATGGTTGCCACCTCTGTGTCCAAACTTCAATTTGGAAGTTTTTTTACCGAGTGCAAGACCAATGATTTGGTGTCCGAGACAAATCCCAAAGAGAGGTTTTTTGGCCTCCATAATCGTCTTTGCCGATTGGATGGCATAACTGAGAGGTGCAGGATCTCCCGGACCATTGGATAGAAAAAAAGCATCAAAATTTTCTTTTAATAAATCTTCTGCCTTTGTTTTGGCAGGGAAAACATGAACATTGAAGCCTGCTGAATCGAGTAATCGTAAGATATTTCGTTTGATTCCGAAGTCGTAAACAGCGAGTTTAAATTTGCTAGGGGAGTGCGCTCCGAAAACATATGGTTTCTCACAAGTAACAACTTGGGCAAGGTCTTGGCCTTCCATAGAGGGCGCGTTTTTTACGGCTTCTAAAAAGGAATCTTCGTATGTTTCGCTGATAAAAATACCACAGTTCATCGCACCAGAATTTCGAATAATACGCGTTAGTTTGCGCGTGTCAATTCCTTCGATCGCCGGTACATCAAATCGAATTAAAAAATCACTCAATGTTTCTTTGGATTGAAAATTGGAAGGACGTTTGACATATTCTTTGACAATGAGTCCAGATGCTTGGATTCGATCGGATTCCATATCATCTGGGTTGATTCCATAATTCCCAATCATAGGGTAGGTAAGTGTGACAAGTTGACCTTTGTAGGAAGGGTCAGTCAGGATTTCCTGATACCCCGCCATAGAGGTATTAAACACTACCTCTCCAATCGAATTCTTGTTTGCACCGAAGGATCGGCCCTTCATGACCGTTCCGTTTGCTAAAACCAAAAAAGCCTGCATCAAATCCATTTCAAAGAATTGGGTCAGGCTTGCGAACAAAAATTCATCAATCTTTTACATAATAACGTTTGATACGGTCATAACGGTAATCCCCTTGGATCGAAACTGACTTTAGTTCGGAAAGTGATACTGCCATACTTTTTGCTTCTTCTGGATCGATTGTCAGATAGAATCGTCTCCCTCGCACAAGATATACAATTTGTCCTGTTTGTGGATCTGCTTCGATGACTTGTCCCTCTACCCATTTTGTCTGCGCCGTCCGTTTCGGAGCGGAAACCTGGTATTTCTGAAAGACATGTGGTCTTCCCACACAAATCCATTCATCAGATGTTGGCGTGAGTTGTGTGGCTTTCCCTTCCACGTAAAGACTTTCGTTTTGTTTGTTTCCAAAGCTCAGTTTCATGGTTTCGGCATCACAATGGATGGTGCGTTCTCGTAAGTTCGTTCCATCCAAGAATTGGAAATGGGGATCCTCTCCTGTGCTCTCCCAGGCAAGCAAATTGCCTGAATACCGGATTACCTTTCGTTCTTTTGGAGTGAGGCTGGTAGAAAAAAGAACAAAAAGCCAAAGGAATCTGCAAATAAGGAAAAATTGTTTGGATCGGGTTAGACTCATTCGAAATTCCACATTTAACACAATTTTCGTTTAGATTTAACAATTTTATTTGACAAATCTTATGACAAGGACTAGTTTCATTGCAATTGTCGGTATGAACGACTGGCCACAGTCATTCGTTTGTCCGCAGGAATGAAAAAAATTCAGGAAACACTCACTAAGGAGTAATCATCAAATGCTGAAATCTCTACGCTTTGGAATGATGGGGTTCTTACTTTTGTGCTTGGCTGGTAGCCTAAGCGCACAATCAGGTCCTCGTTCTTATTTTATGATCGGTCTAGGTATGCAATTCGACCTAGCACAACTCGGCGGAACCATTACAAAAGACGGTCTTGATTCAAGAAACCCTCAATTAAATGCAGCTGGTCAACCAACTGGTTCTTTGCAAAAAGCAATTTACGCTGAAAACACTCTTATCAGCTTAAAAAGAACAACTGGTGGAGCTGTCGGTGCGAAAACGAACGGCGCTATGATCGGTGGTAACGTAAACATCGGTTACGAGAAAGAAGGTATTTTTGGTCTTAACAGCCTTTTCTGGAGAATCAACGTAAACTATACGACTAAAATCGCTGGTGGTGAAACATCTTCCACAATCGTTGGTTACAAGTGGTTAGACCAAGAGTGGCAATACACTGCTTGGACTGTTCCTACTTACCTTGGTATCAAACTTTACAATGCAGCTAACGACACAGCAGTGTACGTTGGAGCAGGGGTGAACTACTTCCAAGGATGGTGGGGCGTTTCTGGAACAATCAACAACCCAGGACTTCAAACATTCGCTCCTGGTGTTTTAGGACCTGGTGGCTCGCTTATTAGTGATGCTCCAAACCCTGGAATTTCGAAAGAAAACGTACGTTTTGGTGCAAGTGGAATTGGTTTGAACTGGCTTGTAGGAGCTCAAACTAAAATCACTGACAGAGGACACCTTTTCTTCGAATTGGAAACAATCCTTTCTGCTGGAATGGGAGTTGGTGGAGTTGCATCCGTTGGTGGAGCATCTGCTCTTGCACCTTGGGTAGCATACCCAGTGGTCATCGGTGGACAAACTTACCGCGTAGGTTACAAAATCGAAATCTAATCAGATCACCACTGATTTGAGAAGAAAACCGGTGTTGGTCTCCAACTCCGGTTTTTTTTTGCCTAAAGACCTGTTCTCTCCATCAATCGTTTCACAAACTCTAAATCTAAACTGGAAATACTCTTAGTATTATGTGTGTAAAGTTTGAGCCGCACCTTGTTATAGACATTCCAAATCTCTGCGTGGTGGTCTAAGGATTCCGATACAAACGCCAGTTTTGTTAAAAATAAAAATGCCTCCTGGAAAGTTCTGAATTGATAGTCGAAGGTAAGGAAAGGAACTCCCGCTTCTTCTTTTTGGTTCCATAAGGGATGTTGTGTGAGGAGTTCTTGGATTTCGGATTTGGTTGCTTGGGTGATCTGTCTCATCGTTTTATTTTTACCTTTCGTTTGTGGAATACAATCAAATACAATCCGAGTAAAATGATGGCACCGCCACTTAATTTTTGTACATCGAATGGTTCTTTCATAAAAAGAATCCCAACAAACATTAAAAAGATAGGTTCGATGAGTAATGTTGCATTGAGTTTGCTAATGGGCAAATAGTTGTGTGCTTCAAAATAAAATGCTCTTCCTAAAAAGTATCCAAGTAACGAACAAAATCCTAAGATTAGAATCACTTCTAAAGGGGGGACAAAGAAGGTACCGATACTTTTTGCATAGAGAAAGAAAAAGACACATAACAAAAGCAAGCGAAGGTAGGCATATTCAAGACCTAAAATCTCTGGAATGTATTTTTTAATGAGATAACTTTGGATCGCAAACAAAAATGCACTGAGTAAAATACAAAACGCAGAAATCCAATTGATTTGACCTTGCAAAGTGGAAATTAAATAAATTCCAACAATCGATAATCCAATGCCAAAGACCTCTCTGTCTTTGAACCTCTCTCCTAAAAAAACAACTCCGAGAATCACATTGTAAAGCACTGTTGTTTTGATGAGAATGGCAGCAGGTCCCAAATCGGTTTGTTTCAGTGCATAATAGTACAAAACAATTCCCATGGCATTGGAAAAAGTTCCAATGAGTAAGATGTGTCCATCCCGTTTGATGGTGAGAGTCACTTTTTTTCTTCGTTTGACAGAACTTAAGAAAAAAGGTGTTACCACAAGGAAGGCAAAACCCACACCGAAAAGCGCCGCCATCTCGGGAGATACATTATATCTACGAAACACTTCTTTGAATCCGATGACTTCAAACGCGAAAAAGACTCCCGTTAAAAAGACAAAGAAATATCCTTTTTTTTCGTTACCAGTCAATGCTTTCTTTTCCTATCGATTGTAAATAGGCATTGGTTTTGGAAAAATGCCTGTTCCCTAAAAAACCACGGTAGGCAGAGAGTGGGGAAGGGTGCGCGGACTTTAGCACCAAGTGTTTGTTTGGTGGTATGAGAATTTCTTTTTTCCCAGCAAACGATCCCCACAGTAAAAAGACCAGGTTGGATTTTTTTTCTGCTAGAATGCGAATTACAGAATCGGTAAAGGTTTCCCAACCTTTGTTTTGATGGCTTCCTGCTTTGTCTTTTTCTACGGTAAGGGTTGCGTTTAGTAAGAACACTCCTTGTTTTGCGAGGTAACTTAGATCGCCAGACTTGGGAATTGGTTTTTTGACATCATCCAACATCTCTTTGAAAATATTTTGTAAGGAAGGAGGAAAAGGGACACCTTCCAATACCGAAAAACAGAGTCCATGTGCTTGTCCAGTGCCATGGTATGGATCTTGTCCAAGGATCACTACTTTGACATTGTCAAATGGACACAAATCAAAGGCTTGGAAGATTTGTTTTGCAGGTGGATATACGATACTTGTTTTGTATCGTTCTTTGACCCATTCCCGTAACTCCGTAAAATAGGGCTTTTCAAATTCTTCCTTAAGAACCTGTTTCCAGCTAGATTCAATTTGAACGTCTTCCAGATTTTGCCTCCGATTGAAAAAATAACACTCGTAAGTCGATTCCTCCATGTGTCACATGGATTGTCTTTTTAGAAAAATTCCGAAGTTCTCTCATACACTCGCTCCACTTTTCTTCGGTGGGACAGAGTATAAAACCAAGGATCGAACGTTCTTTTGGTATTGTTTTCGTAAATGTTTCGAGTCTCTTTCCGATACTCGCATACAAATGTTCTTCAGGGCCTGTTCGTTCGGATTTTCGATACCCGTAGGGTGGATTGAGTGGTAAAAAATAATGGGTCGTGTTTGTTTTCCCTTCTGGCAACACAGGAAATGTTTTTAAAAAATCGGAAATGCTCGGATCGATTGTTTCCATAGAAACAAATTTTCTCCAGTGGGAAATTTCTTTCTGCCAATACCCTTCTAACGCAGGATCTGTGTCTTGTAAGACAATGGGAGTAGGCGAATCTTGATTCGGATGTAAGTCTTTATTTTTTTTGAGAAAGTGTTCGAAGGATTTTTCAGGGAATAAAAGTAATTTTTTCCAAACAAACTCCCTAGGCAAAGATAAGAATGGAGTCTTAGATTCGTTTAATAACCATTCCGTGGCAAATGTCATCGTTCCAGCAAAAGGAATATACACTGCGTTTGTTTGTTCCCTTGGAATGGAAAAAATCTGATAACTCTCTTCTATGAGAATGTGAGCGAGATCCTCTGGAACCGGTGCACTTGTGGGAAAGTTGGCTTTGATTCCACGTTTGTATCCAGGTTCCCCTAAAACGGAAAGAGAAACGGTGATCTCATCTTCAAAAAAACTGATGTGTAGGTTCTCTTTGATTTCGTAAAATTTGGTTTCAGGGGAAACAAAGAGAGGTTTGACAAAGGGAACTGCTTCCGTCAGAATTCGATCCCACTCTTCTTCTCTCTTGTCCGCTGACTTATCCCAATCGGATGTTCTGCCAACCACTAATCGTAGGTCTCTAATAAAAAAACCATGAAACAATAAATAGGTGATCTGATGTGCGTTGGCATTTTCAATTTTGATTTTTTCAGAAAAGATACGAACATTCACCTCTGGTTGGTTTGGTAGTGGCACATGATTAAAAATTTCTCGGACTCGTTCACCAACCCAAGTGGAGGTTCCCGGTGGGAAATATAACTCCCAGGATAAGGTTGTACCTAACTGAGGTTTTCGGATTCTAAATTTCCAATTCATCTTTTCCTTGCTCTTCTTATTTCGTGGGAAAGATTGACTTTACATGTCTAGGATCTTCACTCCAGAACTCTTTTTGGTGATTGCCGCCATTCTTTGGGGTGGAACCTTTGTGGTCATCAAACTTGCGCTGGATTCCGTGCCTCCCTTTCTCTTTTTGGCAGTCCGGTTTTCACTCGCAGGAATCATCACTCTCGTCTTATACCGAAAAACCTTATTTTCTAAAGCGAATCGTCGGATCGATTACATTCTACCTGCTTTTTTTGTCGCTTGTTCGGCACTTCTCGGTTATGCCTTCCAAACGATAGGACTCGTATACACATCGGCGACTCAATCTGGATTTATGACGGGTGCGTATGTGATTTTTGTGCCACTCCTTGAGATTGCCATTGAACGAAAACTGCCATCGCTTCGGACTTGGATTGCCGTTGTCATTGTGGTGATTGGTTTATTTTGCATTTCTCAAAATGGGAAATCGTTTGAAGAGTTTCAAAATGAATTTGGATTTAGTTTTGGGGATGGACTCACGCTTGTTGGTGCTTTTTTCTTTGCGGTTTACATCATATTGATTGATATTTACAGTAAAAAAATCCCAAGTCAGATTTTGATTTCGTTTGAAATCTTACTCATTGCAGTGGTCTCTAGTTTTCTTTTTCCGGTAGAGTCAGTATTTTTAAAACAAGAGATTTCGGTTCAGTTCGATTTAAAATTTTGGATTGGTATCATTTATACATCTGTGTTTGCAACCATCTTTACCACACAGATTCAAACAAGATACCAAAAAGCAGTCTCTCCCGCAAGAGCTGGTTTGTTGTACAGCCTAGAACCAGTATTTTCCTTCTTTCTCGCTTATCTTGTGCTAGGTGAAAGATTGGGGACTGTGGGTGCGATTGGATCGTTATTAACATTATTTGGAATTTTGTTTTCTGAGATGGGGAAATGGAATAAAAGAGAAGAGTAAAATCAGATAAAAGCACCAATGAAATTGGGGCTTTTCGATTTCACTGACTCCTTCTCTGTTCGATCCTAATGGAATCTAAATGATTTGATGTTCTTTCAGAGCATGATACAGAATGCCAATGGTTACTTTTAGGATCGACAATACGGGTATGGCAAGTAACATCCCAAAGATTCCAAAAAAGTTTCCACCCACAGCAATTCCGATCAAAATCGCAAGCGGATGAAGTGACACAGCATTGGCAATCACAACGGGTTGAACAATCGCATTGTCAACGAGCTGTGCTACAATCACAACAGAAGCAATGGAACCAATCGAAGGTGATATTTCCGGAAACAAAATTGCAAAAAGGATGGGAGGAATGGCACCAATCAGTGGCCCCAAATAAGGAATGGAGTTGGCAACTCCTAAGAAGACACCAAAAAGAACAAAGAACTTCACGCCTACAAAGTAAAATCCTATGGAAGCAACTACTGCCATGATTCCACATTGAATCACTAAACTTTTGAGGTAACTTGTGATTTGTTGGTTCATTCGGTAAAATACCATGAGAAACATTTCGAAGAACCGATTAGGTATAAAACTAATCATCGTTTTATAGATTAAGTTGGCATCGAGTAACAAAAAGAAACTGATGATGGGGATGATGATCATCCAACTAATAAAGGTTGGAATCATTACCACAATGCCTCGAAGGAACTCTTCCAAATTACTAGTTGCAAGTTTTGCAATTTCTTCAGGGTTGATGATCTTTTTCCACAACTCAGGGTTTTTGGAAACAACTGGAAGTTTTGTGAAATCTAAAAGTTGAAAATTTGGATCATCCATCTTGGTCGACCATTCTGAAACGATTGGTTGTGCCTTTTCAAATAAATTGGGAAGATAAAAGGCAAGAAACCAATAGGCTCCAACGATTAAGAAGGTGAAAATCACGATAATGGTAATTGCTCGATGAACTCCTCTTGATTCAAAATAATCTACAACCCCGTGAAATATATAAAAATGAATTCCTGAAATAAGAAGTGGGATTGCTAAAAACTTTACTCCCACAATTCCAATGAGAACTGTCAGGGCAATTAACCCAAAAAAAGCAGACCTTAAGATCAAGGATGAGATACTATTTTCTTTGAAGTTCATTTGGATTTATTCTTTTTGCTTTTAAAGTATGCTGCTTCTAGTGTATCGTTTGTTTTGCGAAGACGATCTGCAATGATGGAAGCAAAACTTAGAAGTAAATCATTTCCAACTCTAGGTTTTGTTTCCAAAAGAGTTTTGAGTTCTGGTTGAAAGAAACCAAGTAGAATTGAATCCACAAGTGCGACTGCAGTCGCCGATCTTGGAAAATCTTGGAAGAGAGCAAGTTCCCCAAAAAATGCACCTTTCTCTAGTTCGGCGAGTTTGAGAGTCACACCTTCTCGTTCAGAGAAAATTTCCACCTTCCCTTGTAAGATCAAATACACTCCTGTACCGGCTTGCCCTTGGTAGAAAATCGTTTCACCTGCGTAATACTTTCGTTTATGGATGAGCCTTGCAACTTCTCGGAGTGTCCGCCTAGACATTCCTTCAAAGATTGCAGTTTCGCGTAAAAAATGTGAAATTTCCGTGATCGGGTTTTCATCGCGTTTGAGAATGGATTTCCAAAGGGGAAGTTGCATAGTGCCTCTTCTATATAAATCGGATAGACGAGGTCCGGAATTGATAAAACTTGCACTTATGGGACAAGCTTTTTATGTAACTGGGACAGGTACTGATGTTGGAAAAACTTTTTTTTCTAGCCTTTTTATGGCAAAATACGCGGAAAATTATGGGTATCGTTACTGGAAACCGATTCAGACTGGAACTGTCAGCGCCGATGATACTACGTTTGTCCAAACCATCACGAATTTGCCTGATTCTTATTTTTTAAAGCCCAACTACCTTTTTAAAACTCCAGCCAGTCCTCATTATGCAGCCAAAGTCGAAGGACAGTCGGTCGACCCTAAACATCTATTGTCTGCCATTACCAAAGAAAGAAAAAATAATACTCTCATCGAAGGGGCAGGCGGTGTGTTTGTTCCGATCACAGAAGATTACCTAACGATTCGTGCCATCCAAGAATCCAATTTAGGAGTCGTTGTAGTGGGTTCCACGGAACTTGGCACCATCAACCACACTCTCATGACATTAGAAGTACTGACATCTCGTTTTATCCCCGTATTTGGGTTTTATTTGGTGGGACCCAATAATCCATTACAAGAAGACAACGCTACCATCATACAAAAATTAGGTGGTGTTAGTTTTTTAGGCCTCACCAATTTTCCAGAGCAAAAACTGACAGGTAAAAGTTTTCTATCATTTGCCAACGAAAATTTTGATACCAACCGCAATGTAATGGATCTTCTTTTAAATCCAGACGATGAATTCTAATCCCGTTACGACAAACACTTGGGTACCTCTTACCATCCAAGATGAAACTGAACCTCTTTTAAAAATAATTTCAGCTGAGAGAGAATTTGTCACCGATGAACATGGGAATGTTTGGATCGATGCCATTTCCAGTTGGTGGACCATGATTTATGGACATAGACATCCAAAATTAATCTCTGCCTTACAAACTCAAATCCAAACTCTCGACCATGTGATGCTTGCAGGAAACATTCATGAAGCCGCGGAAAAACTTTCGACTGCAATTCTCGAGCTCACCAATTTTGATTACACAAAGGTATTCTATTCGGATAACGGATCGAATGCGATCGAAATTGCACTCAAACTTGCCATCCAATACTATGAAAATCATCCTGAATTCAAACCCAGATCTGAATTTTTAGTTTTTTCCAATTCCTATCATGGAGATAGCATTGGTGCGATGAATGTTTCAGGGAAAAATTATTTCAATCGAATTTTCTCAGAACTTAGATTTCCCACAAAAGAGTTTCCCGCACCCAATTGTATGAATTGTCCTTGGGGCAAAGAGCCGACTCGATGTAATACGGAATGTCTTTCCGATTTAGAACTAACCATCAAACAAAAAGAATATGCAGGCATTGTGATAGAGCCATTGGTGTTTGGAGCTAACGGGATGGTTTTTTATGACAAAAAAGTTTTGGTAAAGTTACGAGAGCTTGCAACTTACACAAATACCTTACTCATCTTTGATGAAGTGTTTACAGGGATGGGGAAATTGGGAGAGTTTTTTGCCTACCAAAAAGCAGATGTAAAACCAGACTTACTTGTTTTTGCAAAAGGTCTTACGGGAGGAATGTTACCTCTTGCCGCGACCTTAGTTCCCAAATTCATTTATGATACTTTTGTTTCCAAAGATCCATATAAGGCATTCTTTCATGCCCATACCATGACTGGTAATGCTCTTGCATGTAGCGTTGGTTATGCGTCTATTT
The DNA here is from genome assembly GCF_040833955.1 of Leptospira sp. WS60.C2. NCBI lineage: Bacteria > Pseudomonadati > Spirochaetota > Leptospiria > Leptospirales > Leptospiraceae > Leptospira > Leptospira milleri. The sequence goes on from NZ_CP162133.1 coordinate 791,673, forward strand.
CTTTATTAAAAGAAGAGGGAATAACGCAGGTGAGAGATCTAGAAAAGAAGTTAATACGATATGCAAAATCGTTTCAAACGAAGATGGGAATCATGGTGGAAAACGTTCGGGTGATGGGAGGCATTTTCGCATTTGAGTGGAAAGAACCAGTGGCTAACGATGAATACCTAAATCCGATTGGAAAAGAAATTCGAAACTCTCTTCGAAACTTCCACATTCTCCTCAGGCCTCTTGGAAGAACGATTTACGTCACTCCTCCTTACACCGTTTCTGATTCTTCCCTGGATGCCATTTTTACAGCCTTGGAAAAGACCCTGTCGGGATTTTTAGAATCAGGAAAAGACTAAAACCATGTCTCCATTTTCTTCGTTTACAGAGTCACCCACGCAAAAGATTTTGTTTTCATGATCGCAAGTTTCCAAGAAAAAACTACCTCTTCCTCACCATCTGTTATTTCCGAGGAGGAAGCCCTTCAGATTTTAAAGGGAGAAGTTCCACTTTTACCCATCGTGGCAAAAGCTTCTGAAGAACGATTTCGTCATTTCGGCAACCGAGTTCGCATTCATATTTTAGATAACATTAAAAACGGTTACTGCCCTGAGGATTGTGGGTATTGTGCCCAACGAAAGGGTGGGGAATCCGGAATCCAAGAGTATTCCTTAAAATCTCCAGAGGAAATTTGGGAAGATGCGAAAAAAGCCAAGGAAAACGGTGCTTACCGTTTTTGTATGGTAACATCTGGTCGAGGCCCAACCGACAAGGCTGTCGACAAACTCGCTGAGACCATCTCCAAAATCAACGGGGAACTGGGAATGAAAGTCTGTCTTTCGGCAGGGATCTTGGATGCCAAAAAAGCCAAAACTCTCAAGGATGCGGGACTCGATCGTTACAATCATAACCTCAATACGTCGGAATCCAAATACAATGAAATTTGTTCCACACATACGTTCCAAGACCGACTAACAACACTCAAGGCGGCGAAAGAAGCAGAGATTGGACTTTGTTCGGGAATTATCGTAGGAATGGGAGAAGAATTAAAAGACATCGTTCAGGTAGCATTTGAACTCAAACGATTGGGTGTGATTTCCATCCCTGTGAACTTTTTTATACCAATCAAAGGACATGCGATTCAAAAGTCATCTCTGACACCTGAGTTTTGCATTCGGGTTTTGTCTGTCTTTCGTTTGGTAAACCCTGATTCTGAAATCCGAGTGGGTGCTGGTCGTGAAGGACATTTAGGCTCTTTACAATCCATGGCACTCTATGTAGCCAATTCACTATTTGCGGAAGGATACTTGAATGTGAAGGGTAGTGAGATGGAACAAACCATGAATTTGATTCGGGATTGTAACATGGTGCCAGAATTCACAGAAGGAATCCCTGAAGGGTGGGAGGACTACGAGTCAAAATTTTTATACGACGAGAAAAACTTTCCAGAACTTTATAAACACAAAAAGTAGTTTGCGTTTTTCACTTTTGGAGGTATTATGCTTCTACTTTACCGCCTCTAGTGATACACATGCAAAAACCGTCTTTACCATTTGGAAAACAAATTAGTTATGCGGTAGGCCAACTTGGTTGGTCTACCCTCATCAACATCATAGGTCTCCACCAAGTTTATTTTTATTTGCCACCTGCTCCGAAACCAGGTCAGGATTGTTTCCCAGATTTGATCGAAAAAATGGCTTTTTGGGGGCTTTCTACGATTGGAGTCGTGGCTGCTGTGGGACGTTTGTGGGATGCCTTTACCGATCCACTGATTGCCAATTCCTCCGACAGGTTTTCGTCTCGTTTTGGAAGAAGGATTCCATTTTTGTTTCTCGGTGGAATGCCAGCGGCCGTCTTTTGTTGGTTAATTTTCGTTCCACCACATAACTTCATCTCTTCGACCAATTTGGTTTGGATGACGAGTTTTATGTTGCTCTTCTATTTATTTCTAACAGTGTATGTCACACCGTTTTTTGCGCTGATCCCTGAGCTTGGACACACTCCAGAAGAAAGACTCAATCTTTCCACTTACATCTCTGTTACCTATGCATTAGGGATCATTGTGGCTTCCACGGAACCGATGATTGCGAGCGCATTACAAACAAGCTTTGTATTTGATCCTGACCCATCCTTACAAGCATTAGTGTCCAGACAGTATGCCTTAGGAATTCTATGTATCTTTGCCGCGATTTGTATGTATTTCCCCGTATTTACCATCCATGAAAAAACCTATTGTGAATCGGAAGCATCCAGTGTTCCTTTTAAGGAAGCGATCATCCTTACCTTCAAAAACAAAAACTTTTTGTATTTTGCTCTCTCGGATTTGTGTTATTTCCTCGCACTTACGATTTTAACGACTGGAATTTCCTATTATGTAACTGTTCTATTGGAGTTGGAACGTGACTTTGTCACACAATTACTCACGGTGATGTTACTTGTTTCCTTTGCCTTTTATCCAGTGGTGAACTTTGTTGCTCGAAAGATTGGTAAAAAGAGAACCGTTCTCATTGGATTTTATACCTTCTTGGCATTGTTCCTTTCTATCTTCTTTATCGGCAAAAACAGTCTCCCTATCTCTCCGTATATCCAGGGTTATATGATTGTGGCCGTTGCTGCGATTCCAATTGCAATTCTTGGAATATTACCAAATGCGATATTGGCAGATATTGCTGAACTCGATTCATTAAAAACAGGATCCAAACGTGAAGGCCTTTTTTACGCGGGAAGGACCTTTATGCAAAAACTAGGACAAACACTTGCTGTTTTGATCTTTAGTTCGGTCATCCTACTCGGACTTGACCGAGATTCCAAAAAACAAGTTTCCCCAAGTGTAACAGGGATCATTGCACCATCTGTGTCTGATTCTAAGTCAGAACCCAAAAAAAATAGTGAGACTGAGGCAAAAATAAGTAAGGAATCTACCATTTGTAAAGTCGAAGAGGTAGAAGCTGGCGGAGAACTGGGAGTTCGATTGACTGGTCCTTTGGCATCTGCCTTCTGCTTACTTGCAATTTTTCTCTTTGGAAAATACAAAGAGGATGAAACTTTAGAAGAGATTGCAAAGATACGTGGAAATTAAATCCTGGTTTTTGGAGCTATTCAGATGAGATATCGCATTGAGACAACCAAGTTAAAGAACGGGTATATCGAAGCCAAACTCATCGAGACAACCACAAATAACCCGATTGAATTTCGGATTTGTGACACGGAAGAATATGCGCAGGCCCAAATCAAAGATTGGCAAAAGCGCTTCCGAATGAATGAACCGCAAGAACAGGATTAAATTCTTCCTTCGATGGGGTGTTTCGATCGCCCTTGTTTTGAGTGTTACAAATTGTAAAACCACCTCAAAACGTGATTACTTCGATTCAAACTTTAAATGTTTTGCGGAGTCAGGTTGGCGCGATGATGCCAATTTCAAAAAATACATTGAAAAAGCCTGGCTCCCCACACGCCTGTTATACGCTGAAGACAATCGTAAAATCAAACAATCTGAAATTGTTTTTGCTGGCGATAGTCTTGTGCATTTATTTTTGCCAGACTTAATGGCAAAGGAGTTTCCGGGTAAATCTGTCACGAACCGAGGCATCGGTGGTGATATGACAGAAACTTTACTCACTCGGATGGAAGATGATGTTTTGAGTTTAAATCCAAAAATCGTTGTGATTGAAATTGGTGGGAATGATTTTATACAAGGCAAATGTTTGAGTCTTGTGCAGACTCATTTGCTTTCCATCATCAAAACAATCCATTCTCGCAACCCACAAACTCGTATTTTTTTACTCGCAGTTCCACCCACTCGTGTGAGAGAACTCAATCAAATTGTACCCGTATACAATTTGTTTTTGAATCAAGTTGCAAGAACGACAACCAATGTTGAATACATCGAACTTTGGGATATGATGAGAAACCCTGATAGCCCCACACTGAGTGAGGAGTTTATCCGTCCCAATGGTGACAGTTTGCATTTTAATGAAAAAGGATACGAACTTTGGGGTAAAAAACTAAGACCCTATCTACAAAAATAGAATGAACCAACTTTACTTGATTTCTCGTGAAACGATTTCCAATGATCTAATTTCTTTAGTTATACCATCTCAGATTCAATACAACCAAATAGATAAAAGTTCCCGATACAACCTAAAATGCATTCGATTGAAGGTAGAAAAGGAATGGACTAGAGAAGAAATCCTTTCTATTCGCGAACGTTTGGCAAAACACAAAATTGATTTCTTAGTCACCAAACAAGCGTTGCCAAAAGAGAAAACTTCGCTGTTTGTTTTTGATATGGATTCCACTGTCATTAAAGAAGAAGTAATTGATGAGTTGGCAAGAAAACACGGTGTATTTGAAGAAGTGGCAAGTGTAACCAAAAAAGCAATGGAAGGTGGAATGGGTTTTGATGAAGCCCTTCGTCTTCGTGTGGAGCACTTAGCTGGACTTTCCATCCAAAGTTTTAAAGAAGTATATGATTTATTGCATCTGAATGACGGTATGGAAACTGTATTCCAGTTTGTACAAGCAAACGGATGTAAGATTGGCATCTTAAGTGGGGGATTTAGCCCGGTATTAGAATTATTTTCTAAAAAATACCCTGTCGATTTTTTTCGCGCTAATGGTTTGGAAGAAAAGGATGGATTTTTTACGGGAAAAATTCTCGGTGAAATTATCAACCGCGAAAAAAAGGAAGTCTACTTGAGAAAGTATGCAGAAGAATTCAACATCCCATTGGAGCGTGTTGTTGCGATTGGTGATGGAGCAAATGATGCTCTTATGTTAAACGCCGCAGGAATTGGAATTGGAATTCATGCCAAACAAGGACTCAAAGATACAATTACTAATTGGATTGATTTTACCGATTTATCTGCGTTAGTCTTCCTTTTGGAGAGTTCGTTTTAGTTCATCTAAAATGGACAGTGCTTCTAACGGTGGGATTTGATTCGGGTCAAGTTGAGAGATTCGTTTGAGCACTTTTTCTTCGTTAGTCGACAAACCTTTGGATTCTTTTTCCAAAAGATTTCCAAATAAACTAGGCTCTTCGTTTTTGATTTTGATTTCTCTTTTTTTGGATTCAAGACCTACTAAGATCTCTTTTGCTCTGTCAGAAACCACCTCAGGTATGCCTGCCAATTTTGCCACGTAGATTCCAAACGACTGTTTGGATTTCCCACGTTTCACTTTCTTTAGGAATAAAATTTCTCCATCTTTTTCGAATGTATCCAAGTAGAGATTAAAAATTCCAGATCCTTTCTCGAGTTCTGTCAATTCATGGTAGTGGGTTGCAAAAATGGTTTTGGGTTTTGGGAAGTTTTTACTTAAAAATTCTAAAATAGCCCAAGCAATCGACAAACCATCGTAAGTGGAAGTTCCGCGTCCTACTTCATCAAACAAAATCAAACTATTCTCTGTGAACTGATTGAGGATAGTTGCTGTTTCTTTCATTTCCACAAAGAAGGTGGATTCTCCTTTCGTTAAGTTGTCTCCTGAACCAATCCTTGTAAAAATTCGATCCACAATGGCAAGAGATGCTTTTTTTGCAGGAACATAAGAGCCCATTTGAAATAAGATCTGGTTGATCGCAATTTGACGCATAAAGGTAGACTTACCCGCCATATTCGGTCCAGTTAATATGGCAATGGCACTCTCTTTGGGATTCAGTTCGAGACTATTCGGTACGAAACGTTCGCCGATTGGTAAAAATGTTTCCACAACAGGATGACGAGAGTCCAAGTATTCGATAATTCCATCCGTTCGGATTTCTGGTCTTGTCCAATCGTAGTCTTCCTTGATTTCGGTGAGAGAGAGGTGGTAATCCAGTGATGCCACTTCGTTCGAGAGAGTTAAAAAAGCTTCGTATAACGAAATGCAGGTTCCCACCAACCGATCGAACACTTGTTTTTCAATTCGTTCAATGATTTCGTCTGCTTGTAAGATGACTCGTTCCAGTTCTTCAAGTTTAGGAGACGTGAACCGTTCCCCAGTGACAAGAGTTTGTTTTTTCAAAAAATGAGACGGGACGTCCTTGGCTTGAGCTTTAGAGACTTCGATGAAATATCCCAAAATTTTGTTGTATCTGATCTTTAAACTGGAACAACCAGATTCTTTTTTTTCTTTTTCTTCGAGTTCTAAAATCCAATCTTTCCCTTTTTCTCTGGCAAGGATGGCTTCATCATATTCTTTGTTGAATCCCGATTTGAGAAAAGGAGAGTTCCCTAAAAATACTGGAAGTTCTCCATCATACAAAGTTCGTTGGAACTCAAGGACAAGCGATTCCAATTCTTTTGGTAATTTGGAAAAGTCATAACCGATCCCATCCAAAACTTCTTTCATAAAGGTAACGGCCGTTAAGCTCTTTTCGATTCCACGGAAATCACGGGGAAGTGCTTTCCCGACTCGAAATCGCGTGATGACTCGTTCTAAGTCGATCAAATCCCCTAGGGATTCTTTGATTTTGAGTCTTTCTTTTTTGTTCTGCGTTAAGATTTCAATTTTGTCCCAATGGTCTCTGATTTTTTTTTCGTCGCGAGTTGGAAATAAAATCCTTTGTTTGAGATATCGTTTGCCTGTTGCAGTGAGACAACGATTTAGAACCCCAAAGAGTGTATGATTTTTATCATTTGGATTTTCAACGAGTTCCAAATGGGAGACGGTTTGTTCATCTAAAATCAAATATTCTGTTTCATCGATTCGTCTGGGAGATTTAAAAACAAAATTTTGATTACGATAGTTATATTGTAAATAGGCATCAAGGACATGAACGACCGTATCGATTCCAGCACCTTTTTTCTTAGGTAGGTAGTCTTTTGGAATTTGTGATAAGATGATTTTGGATTCTTTGGAAAGAGGTGGGATTTCATCGGTATAAATCATCTCTTTTGGAGAAAATCGTTTGATTGTGTCTAAAATTCTTTCCTTTTCCGTTTCAGAGAAATAAAAGTATACGAGTTCGGAAGTGGAAACATCAGCGAACGCTAAGTAGACGGACGATTTTTCTTTGTAATACAAGGAGAGATAGTTATTCTGATACCCACCGAGTAAGTTATCTTCTACAACAGTTCCTGGTGTGATGATTCGCACCACTTCTCTCGACATGATTTTGGCTTTTGGGTCTTCAGGTTTTGTTTGTTCACAAACCACTACTTTTTTGCCCGCAGAGATGAGCCTGGAAATATAACTTTCTGTGGCATGGTAGGGAATCCCTGCCATTGGAATTTGGTTTTGTCGTTTGGTCAAAGTGATGTCTAAAATTTGAGCTGCGATTTTGGCATCTTCCATAAACATTTCATAAAAATCGCCCATACGAAAGAATACAATGCCATCTGGGTGTAGTTCTTTGACTTCCAGATATTGGCGCATCACTGGTGTGTTTAAAGCTTCATAGGTTTCGGACATTTTGTACCAATTCTATAATTTTGTGAGGATCTTTTTTTCCATCTGTTTCCACTCCACTTGCCACATCAATCCCTGCAGGTTTTAACGTGGTGAGTGCTAATTGAACATTCATAGGAGTGATGCCACCTGCCAAGAGATAAGGTCGTTTTACGTTGGTTACATATTCCCAAGGAAATGTATGTCCACTTCCTCCGCCGAGTCCTTTTTGAAAACTATCCAAAATCACAAGTTCCGATTGCGGTTCTAGGTCTTCATCAGATAGGATGGGAGATTGGATACGAATCGCTGGTAGCAATCGTTTTTCGGAAGTGAATTTGTCCCAGATCTCTTTTGTCAGCATTCGGTCACCACGAATCAGTTGCACAAGATCGGGAGAAAACTGATTTGTGATCTCTTGGATTTCCACGCTTGTGTTTTCAAAGAATAAAAAAACCAATTTGGGGAATCCTGGCAAATGACGAAGGGAGAGGAGTTCTCTTGCTTGGGTTAAGGTGATGTTACGAGGGGAACGTGGGGAAAAATTAAGACCAACAAAATCCACACCGAGCTCTCTACATAAGTCCAGCGTGGCTAAGTCTTTGATACCACAGATTTTAATTTGAAAACTGGTTCCCATCGAGAACCAGATTGATTCAGTTCAGATCGGAGGCAATCGATCCTTTGTATCCAAAGTGTAAAAATTTGAGGAAACTATCTTGGTACACAAGCATATCCTGCTTGGAAATCCCTTGCCTTACCATTTGGACAAAGATATTGAGAAAGAAGGAAAGAATGTTCCTTACAACGAACTCATCTACCTCTCCTTTATAACTCGGGTTTTTTTGTTTGAAATTAGTATACTGATCAAAGTTAATTTTGGTGAGCCGAGTTAAAACCGTTTCTGGAAACTCTTCCAAATGGGAACCTTGGGATTTTGTGAGAAGAAGCACAAAATCATCACGATGCGCATCAACATAGTCCAAAGCGATGTGAAATCTTTCACTCCATGCCTCATAACTATCGTTAAAGCGCCTTTCAAAATAATCGGGATGAGATACATAGGCGAACGCCTTTTCCAATCCAGACAATACTGGTTGTAAAATTTCAGTGAGAAGGTGTTCTTTGTTCTCGAAGTAATTGTAAATATTGCTCGTGGAGACCTTCGCCTTTTTGGCGATGGTTCGCATACTTGCTTTTTCAAATCCGAGTTGGATGAACTCATCACGAGCCGCTTGGAGAATTTCTTTTCTTGTGTGTTCTTTTGGAGTTTGCATAGTCCTGAACGATGTTTCCTAAAAGAACAATCTCGTTCAGGATTCATTTGTAAAGTCCAATTTTACATGTTTATTGTATTTTGTATTAAATTTGCCACAATTCCATAAAGTCGAAAACTTCCTAACACCAAAACCGGAATTCTGCCTTGGAAAAAAGGAACCAATTCTCCTTCTGTTTGGAGATGGAAGGTTTTTGATCGCAGGTTGTCTTTGGGTGGAGGGAACTTTCCAAATCCAGATCCTTCCCAAAGACAAAGGCTTTCCAACGAGGAATCGGGCAAAACTGCCAGGATTCCTGCCAAGTCCTTGTCGGGTAGGCTTCCGAGGAGGAGGTGGAATTTGGGGTGGGATTTGGAAAATTCGAGTGTGGTCGTCAAAATGGCATCTGGATTGTGTGAGGGATCAAAGACAACTGGGGGTGAATTTGATAACACTTCCATTCTGCCTTTGGGTCTTTCTATCTCTGAAAATGTAGTGGGAACAAGTCTTCCTCTTGATTCTGGTTGGATGATTGTTATGATTTCTTTTGCATATTCGAAGTTTTTTTCCAGATAACTTTCTTTAGGTGAAGTAAGGATACGATGAAGCTTTGTCTTTTGGGCGAAAGGACGATTTTCAAATGGAATCGGAAGAGAATCTACTTCTTCATCTAGAGCAAAGAGAGCCAAACATTGACCTCCGATGATTCCTAGTTTCTCCTGACAGATGGCTTCCTTCGTGTTTCCTAAAATTTCGGAATGGTCCAAACCAATTTTTGTGAGAACCACATAGTCTGCCTCTACGAGTTTAGTGGCATCAAGCCTACCACCAAGTCCCGCTTCCCAAATTTCCACATCTGTATTTTGTTCTCCAAAGAAACGATATGTGAAGAGTGTCAAAAACTCAAAATAGGATAAGCTTTGGTATCGCTTCTCATCTGATAAAAAATAACTTTGGAAACAATGATTGACAAGTTCCACAGAAGGTAGGGAGGGAATTCCTTTTTCTACAATCTGAAATCGTTCTAAGGGTGATAGAAGATGGGGAGAAGTATAAAGACCAACTTTATAGCCTAAGCTCGAAAATAAACAAGCTAAGTAGTGTGAGGTGGAACCTTTGCCATTGGTCCCAACTACACTGATTCGAATGGGTTTGTGACTCTTGGCAAGTGGAGTGGATTTGATATGATCAAAGACGATTTTGAGTTCGTCCAAACTATAGTTTTGGAACACATTGAAGTTTCTTGTTTTTTCAATGTTTTGTCTTTGGTTTAAAAATTCAATCAACTGCATGTTCAATTTTGATCCATCGGTCTGATATAGGAGTTATTTTCTTTTTTTAAGTTCACGGAGAAGAATGGATTCAACTTTTTGAATCCACTTTTGTTTGACTTTGGATTGTGTGAACAGTTCAAATTGTTTGATTCCCTGGTAAAGCAACATATGGAAACCAGGAATGATCTCGGCCTTTTTTTTCTTAGCTTCTTTAACAAGATCTGTTTCCAGTGGGTTGTAAACAATGTCAAATAACGTGTGTTTTTTGGTAAAAAAATAGGAATCTAAAATTGGATCTCCCCCTATGCCTTTCATACCAACAGGAGTGGTGTGAAGGATGAGATCATAGTCTCCAGAATTTTTTGTCACTTCTTCCTTCGATGTTCGTTCTAACCAATATGGATTTCCTAACGATTGTTCGATTTCAGATATAGCGTCTTTGTTTCTGGCAAGGATTTGCACTTTTCGTTTGATAGAATCTTTCGACCCACTTCGTTCCAGTTCTTTGGCAATCGAAAATAAAATCCCTTTGGCACTGCCACCACTTCCAAGAACTAGAATTTTTTTATGAATCATAGGATTGAGTAGATCTTCATTCTTTTGTAATATAGATTGAATGGCTCCCATACCGTCTGTATTCACAGCCTCAATCCCATTTCGGAAAAGAAGTGTATTCGAAGAAGCCATGGTCTTTGAGGTTTCACATACCTTCTCTGCTTGTGTGTAGGCCCATTCTTTAAAGGGAATGGTAACGGAAACACCTTTGACACCTATATCGCGTAGAGGCTTCAGACCCACTTCTTTCCAATGTTCGTTTTCAAATACCAGATAAACAGCATCATACTCCGCCAGTTGAAACAATGTGTTGTGAATCCAAGGGGATAGGGTATGGCCTAAGGGATATCCTAATATGCCAAAGATTTCTGTTTGTTTTGAATACAAGGAAAACCTCTTTTTTTTATCTTATGGACTAAACAATGGCTTACCGAAAATAGGTAATAGACAGGTACAAGACCAATGATTTCATTACCGCTTGCTGCACCATCGGAACCATGGACAATTCTCGTTGATATTTTATTCTTTTTTCTCGCATCGGCGGCCTGTGCCTATTATTTTTATTACTACAAACGAAAAGACCTACTCGGAAAATTTTGGGGATCCACTTTTGTAGCGGGCATTGGTGCTCTCATTGTTTTTGCAACGTTGCAAACCTACATCCGTGACATCATCATGTGGCTCATGTCACCAAAAATTGGATCCACACAGTTATCAAACGTGAATTTGGTCGCTATTTTCCTTGGTGGTTTTTTTGCTCTTTACGTCATGAATCGAATCAACCATAACAAAGAACGAAGGGACTGAATTCGATTTCTCATACAGTTTGAGATATTTTAAAAAGTTATAATAAAAACCGAGGAGCGCGAGGACAAAACCTTGTTTCCCATCTAAAATTCCCAAACGAATCCAATACATATAAAATCCTTTAAAACAACCTTTTAGAAACGCCCAAAGGATCGAATTTCGTTTCCCTTTTCGGAACTCTTCCTCAGCAAACAAACTTGAATAATGATCTATGAATTTTAAATGGTCAGAGATATTTTTATAAGAATAATGGAACAGTGGATTTTTTAGTTTTGTCGGTTTACCACTGAGTTTGACTCGTTCGTGCACCAAACCACTGCTAAATTGTCCTTCTGATTTTTGGAATAATCGAATTTGGTAATTCGGATAGTATCCTCCAAATCGAATCCACTTTCCCAAATAAAATGTTAACCTTGGAACCAAATATCCTTTTGTATTGTCATGTGTTTTGGAGAAAATGTCTAAAATTTCCTCTTTTAGTTTGGGGGACACAACTTCGTCAGCATCAATGGCAAGCACCCAATCGTGTTTGGTCTTTTCTATGGCAAAGTTTTTTTGATCCGCATAGTTATCAAACTTGTGATAATAGACTCTTGCTCCAAATGATTTTGCAATCTCAACGGTGTCATCTGTGGATCCTGAATCCACAACAACAATATCGTCCACAAAGGAAATGGCACTGAGTGTACGAGACAGATTATCTGCTTCGTTTAAAGTGATGATGGCACAAGAGAGAGGAATTGATCTCATTTAAGGTTCATTAGAATCACGACTAGAAATAAACTTTTCCGTGAGTGGTATTTCCAATCTGGCAATCGTAGAATCTTCGCCAATGATGATTCTAAAATAATTGGGATCGATGCCTTCCCCTTTTAACATAATGAGAATGAGCGCAAGTCCGAGCCCTGCCCCTTCGGAAGTGTCCGCATTGTCGATATAAAACTGAGCGATGTCGTCATACATCATTCCTTTTTCCAATCGTTCGCGGATTGATTTTTCTTCTTCTTTGGCAATGGGTGTGTTATTGATCACTTCGATGGTAAGGCCATCATCGTTGTATTTAAAATTAATTAAACAATAGTATCCTTTTTTTTTGGCCTTCATACCAAATTCATTGGACATTTCTTCCGAAAACATTTCCCGATACTCGCGAACCCCTCGGGCATACTCAGATGGGTTCAGCATGCTATATCCACGTTCTTCAAAAAAAACTCTTTTTTGGTTGGCTTTGCACGCATTGATGGCAAGTTCTTTGATGATGGTGTAAAGAGTGGGAACGAGGGTAGGGTAGGTCAGACGGTCCAAAATGAGGCCTACGGCCTCTTTGATATGCTCTTCTACAGATTTAGAGACTCGATGGGTCTTCAGCGAGAGAATTTTCCCGTTTTCGATATGTAATTTGATGTGATCAGAAATCTCGCTTGTTTCCTTTCCCATACCCGAAATCTTTTCCATTCTAGTCCTTACTGTCAAGGTACTAAGACCGCTAGCATGAAAAACCGCAGGCTTCTATCCCTCACCTTATTTCTATCGGCTTTTGCCCCTACCATTCTTTTGTCTCAAAATTTGAAAATGAAATCCGTTCGGATTTGGGACAGTGAAAAAGCCAATTTTTCTGGATTTGTCAATTTGGAAGTGGTCCAGGGAAAAATTGTCTCTATTGAGCCCGCCAAAGAGACAGCAAATCCAGACTACCTCCTACCAGGATTTTGTGATGCTTCTGTTACTTTGAGTGCCAATGCTTTAGGCGGAAAAACAAGTCGCTCCGAACTTCCCAAAGTCCTTTCGGGCTTTTTATCGGCAGGATTTAGCCATGTGGAATCAGTGGCAGATCCCAATTTGACCTCCCTTCTTTCTGAGATCTCAAAATCAAAATGGAACGCGCCCATTCTCTCCCAAGCACAAAAACCAATTTTGTATCCAGACTTGAGTCCTGGAGACGGAAGCCTCTACCAATCGGGCTGGAAAGGCAATCTGGATCCCAAACGCAATCGTCACGTTCCCATCTTTCTCAAAGAATGGGAGAACAAAGGGTTTTCGCAAACGGAACTCTTTTCCCATCGAAAGGAATTTGAAGCCAATGGGAAGTTAGCAGTTGCCTACACCTTTGCTGATAAAACCAGCTGGGAAGACGCATTGGACACAGGTTATTCTGTTCTCTTTCATGCCATGCCGTCTGGGACCAATCTCTACCGTGCCCAAAAACGAGACTTTCTATGGGCGCCTATGTTTGGAATTTTATACCTTCAGGAGTTACGAAAGAAACCAGAGGACTGGAAAGAAGAAGAGTCTTCCTGGACCAAGTTGAATCCTTATTATGGAAAGGTCTGGAAGGAGTCGATCAGCTTAGACGGGGAAGGTTGGGAAGGCCAAGAGTCTGAACCATTTTCGGTATTTGCATCGCAATTCCAGTTGGAAACAGAAACCCATTCCAATTTACTCTTTGCCAGTGGTTCTGGGCATTGGGGGCTGTTTCCGGGGCAAGCCGCCATCGTAGAAGTGCGTTTATGGGAACTCTTATTGCAAGAGACGAAACAATTAGAGGAGCGAAAGAATGCCCAAAGCTCCAGTTTTTGGAATTCTTTCTTTCGAAAAAAATCGGACACAATTCTTTCTCCGAAACGGGATGAGGAAACCCTACCCAAAGTGCGCCGTCGCATCCTGCAAACACTCACCCAAACCACCTGCCAGTATGTGGGAGCTGATCATGGTGGGAAACTCCGAGTGGGAGGACCCGCCCATTTTTCGATCCTCTCGGAAAATCCTCTGAAACGTGCCTCAGGAATATTTCCAATTGAATCCATGGTATTGGGCGGAAAATTGGTATATACCTCCAAACCCGCCAAGGAAGGAACCGCAAAATGAAAGGCCCATCCTCAGAATTTGACCGTTTATTAGAAGAAAGTTTCAAAAAAAGACAATCCATTGAGCCAGGCTCACGCCATGAGGCGAAAGTAACAGCTGTTAAAAACGATTATGTGTTCATTCGAACCATTGAGAACAAAGTCATTGGTAATATTTCAGCAGAAGAATGGAGAGACGAAGTGTTGCCAAAAGTCGGTGATACACTCGTTGTTTATTTTTTAAAAGAAAATTCTGGAGATTTTTATTTTACCACTTGTTTGTCCCAAGACAACCTAACAGAAGAAAATTTAGAGTTAGCAAATCAATTTGAAATCCCTGTTCTTGGACAAATGTTACAAGAAGGGAATGGTGGATGGGATGTGAAACTCGGTGGTTATACCGCATTTGTTCCGTTTAGCCAATTGGATGTCTCTCTCAAAGGGAAAAACATTTCGGGAAAACGAATTAAATTTATCATTTCTGAAATTGGGAAAAAACAAACCAAAATCCTTCTTTCGCAAAAGAAAATTGCAGATAAAGAAAGAGAAACAAAAAAACAGCTGTTACGTGATGAATTAAAAGTGGGGATGTTTGTTTCTTGTACTGTGAAAAGCATTCATAAATTCGGTCTCATTGTGGACATGGACGGACTTGATGCACTGGTTCCACAGTCTGAGGCAACTTACAAAAAGAATGTAGACCTCACAACAGAGTTTCGTGTGGGAGAAACTCTCCGTGCCAAAATTTTAACCTTGGATTGGTCGACGAATAAAATCTCGCTGAGTGCAAAAGATTTTCTGTCGGATCCTTGGTCAGGAAAACTTCCTTTTAAGGAATCGGATATCATATCGGGAACAGTTGAGTCGATCAAACCATTTGGACTCTTTGTTCGCCTAGGAGAAGATTTTTCAGGTCTTGTCCCAAACAAGGAAACTGGCGTTCCACAAAGAACTCCACTCAATACAGTGTTCCAACCAGGACAGAAACTTGAGGTCTTTGTTTTAGAAATCAATCCAGAAAAAAGACAAATTGCTCTATCGATCTCCAAAGCTTCCGAAGCAAAGGATCGAATGGAATACCAAGAGTATCTTTCGAAAGATGAAACAACTTCTTCCATGTCAAGTTTTGGTATGGCACTGAAAAAATCTTTGGAAAACCAAAAGAAGTAGTAACGATTCATTGGAAGTTGCATTATTTCGTCCAGAAATTCCACCTAACACTGGCAACATAGCACGTTTGTGTGTGAATGCTGGTGTTCCCATGTCGATTGTCGGTGAACCTTCTTTCGACCTTTCGGAAAAAGCGGTGAGGCGGGCTGGTCTTGACTACTGGAAGGACTTGGAATTATATCGGTATTCGTCTTGGGAAGAGTTTCGGGATCAGAAACATGCCGAAGGAAAACGCATTTTTCTCGTTTCTAAATTTGGGAAAAAAGTGTATTGGGATGTTTCTTTTACATCACAAGATGTGTTTTTATTCGGGCGGGAAACTTCTGGCTTACCCGAAGAAATTCACAAAGGACATCCTTCTGACCAAATCATTTCGATTCCCATGGCAGAAGCGAGTCGGTCCATCAATTTATCCAACGCGGTTGCCATCATCCTCTATGAAGCACTGCGCCAAGAAAAAACACGGACTAATCCCTAATGGATAAAACAATTTACAAGTCCTCCATTCCCATTGAAATGGGAATATATGCCGTTCCCTCTCTCCAGAACTGAGTTAGAGAAAGAAATCAAAGCTTTGTTCTCCAATGGTCTTTCGGGGAATGTGAACGATTTTTACTCTTGGGTGTTTATGGAAACCCAGAGAAAATTCAAAGAGGCACCAGATACAACTCTGGAAAAGGTCATCTCCGTTTTGGATGACTTTGTAAAAGAAGGACTCATCGCGACTAATCCCATTGACCCTCGGGAATATGCAATCACGGACACATCACCCATTGTTCGTAAGATGGGAACATCGGAAACATTTGTGATTTTGGGTGCATTACATTTTAATCCAATGCAATATGTGAGGACAAGGCTTGCTTACTTTCTCAAGCGAAATGGTATCGATGAAGAAATGAGTATGGACCTTTGTATTGCCACTGTGGAAGCCGTGGAAAATGCGGCCAAGTATGGCGATGGTGGTGGTGTCGAAGTCACCTTCCAAATCGACAAACAGAAAGTATTTAGCATTGAGATGATCAATACCGTAAAAGATTTTAATTTAGAAGATGATATCCAAAGAGGAAAATTTTCATCCACTGCCACTCTTATGCGCGGTATGATGGTCATGCAAAAACTTTTTGATTCAGTGGACTTAGAGATTACTGATAACAGAAAACAAGCTATCCTAAAAGCAACTCGTAAACTAACATAGGTTCCTATGGCAAATTTCAAGATGGTTTCTCCTTTCAAAGCCGCCGGAGACCAAGTGAAAGCAATCGAAAACATTGCAAAGTCATTCGGTGAAGGAAAAAATAAAATCACCCTCGTAGGTGTGACTGGTTCTGGAAAAACTTTTACCATGGCCGAGGTGATCACTCGCGTTAAAAAACCTACTCTCATTCTATCTCATAACAAAACCTTAGCGGCACAATTATTTCGTGAGTTTAAGGAATTTTTTCCTGATAATGCTGTAGAATATTTTGTTTCTTATTACGATTATTACCAACCTGAGGCCTACGTGCCTTCTTCAGATACTTTTATTGAAAAAGACATGTCGATGAATGAAGAGATCGACAAACTCAGATTACGTGCTACTTCCAGTCTTTTGGAACGAGATGATGTGATCATCGTCAGTTCTGTGTCGTGTATTTATGGTTTGGGTTCCCCTGAAGACTATATGAATTCAGTAGTCATGTTGCATGTTGGTGATAAAATTGATCGTGATCAAATCATTCGTAAGTTTTTACACATCCAATATGCTAGAAATGATATTGATTTTAGTCGGGGAAATTTCCGTGTTCGGGGTGATACGATTGAAATTATGCCTTCTTACCAAGAGGAAGGAATTCGCATTGAACTTTTTGGAGATGAAATTGATGGACTTTCCAAAATTGATCCTCTTACTGGCAAAGTAAAAACCAAACTAGACCGTGTCGTTGTGTATCCTGCAAAACACTTTATCACCTCAGGTCCGAAAATCAAAGATGCCATTGAAAAAATCAAAGAAGAGATGGCGGCCCAAAAAGAACATTTTTTAAAACAGGGCAAACACTTAGAAGCGGAACGGATTGAATCTAGAACCAATTATGATATGGAGATGTTACTCGAACTTGGGTATTGTAGTGGTATCGAAAACTATTCTAGGCATTTGACAGGAAGGTCGGAAGGCGAAAGACCTGCTTGTTTACTCGATTATTTTCCTGGCAAAGATTTTTTACTCATCATTGATGAATCCCATGTGACACTTCCACAGATTGGTGGGATGTATGCGGGAGATAGATCCAGAAAACAAACGTTAGTTGATTTTGGATTCCGATTGCCAAGTGCTCTGGACAATCGTCCTCTTAACTTCGTTGAATTTGAGGCTATGACACCTAGAACATTGTATGTCTCAGCCACTCCTGATGACAACGAGATCCAAAAAAGTGAAGCCGTCTTCGAACAAATCATTCGTCCGACAGGACTTCTTGATCCGATTGTCGAAGTAAGACCTACTAACAATCAAATTGAAGACCTTTTGAATGAAATTCGATTGCGAATCGAACAAAAAGAGAGAATTCTAATCACCACTCTCACAAAAAAGATGTCTGAAGATTTAACAGACTACTACAAAGAAGTGGGTTTAAAAATCGCATACCTCCATTCCGAAATTGATACCATCGAACGAACGGAAATCATTCGAGACCTCAGGAGAGGTGTCTATGATTGTATTGTCGGAATCAACTTACTCAGAGAAGGATTGGATATCCCTGAGGTGTCTTTAGTTGCCATCTTGGATGCAGATAAGGAAGGGTTTTTACGTAATTATAAATCACTGATCCAAACGATTGGCCGTGCCGCAAGGAACGTGAATGGAAAAGCAATTTTGTATGCCGATCGGATGACAGATTCCATCAAAAAAGCCATCAGTGAAACCGAAAGACGTCGTTCCATTCAAGAAGAACACAATCGTAAAATGGGAATCACACCGCAAACGATCAGAAAGGAAATTCATGATATCCTTCCACGCGAGATGGCGGAAGAGGATAGTAAGGAAGAAGCCTTAAAAGATTTAGAAAAAGAATTTACCTTGAAGAAATACAAAACCAAAGACAAGTTACGGGAAGCATTGAAACGGGAGATGTTGCGATATGCACAGGATCTCGATTTTGAAAAGGCAGCAATGTTTCGCGATAAAATGTTAGCACTTGGTCCAGATAAAATTGAAACGTAAGGAAGGATACGGATTGGAAACAAATGAATTTTGGGAAAACCCAACCAAATTGGCAAGACTCGAAGATACGTTACCAAAACAGATCTTTTTACTTCCGATCAAAGTGCGACCTGTATTTCCTGGAATCATTACACCCCTCATTGTACCACCAGGTAGGTTCATCCAATCCATTGAGGAATCTTCGAAAGGAGCTGGATTTTTAGGTCTTATATTGCTAAAGGAAGATGAATCAGAACTTCCTTCAGAAGATAATATTTTCCAAATTGGAGTTGTGGCTCGGATCTTAAAAAAAATCAATCTACCAGATGGTGGGATGAATATATTGGTCAATACCATCCAACGTTTTAAAATCAATTCGATCCATTCCAAAGAACCTTTGTTAATTGCAAATGTAAGTTACCCTGAAGAAGAGTTAGGTACAAGTAAAAACAACATCAAGGCACTGATGCGAACCTTACTCATCTTAACAAAGGAACTCGCACAAAACAATCCTCTATTTACAGAGGACATGAAGTTGACCATGATGAATGTGAACGAACCCGCTAAAATGGCTGACTTTGTTTGTTCTATTTTGAATTTAGAAAAAGAAGAATACCAATCCGTCATTGAAGCCATTCACATCAACGATCGACTTGAAAAAGTATTGTTATTCTTGAAAAAAGAGATCGAACTCGTTGTTTTGCAGAAAAAAATCCAAGAACAAATCAATGATAAAATAGACAACCAACAAAGGCAATTTTTCCTAAGGGAACAATTAAAGGCCATTCAGCAAGAGTTAGGTGTTGGTGAAGACAAAACCGAACAAAAATATGATAAATTACTCACGCGTTTAAAATCCATTCCCGTTGCCGAAGAAATCATTCTGGAAGTAGAAAGGGAGATTGATAAATTTAAAAATTCCGATCCCATCTCGAGCGATTACAATGTGATTCGCAATTATTTGGATTTAGTCGATAGTTTGCCTTGGGAAAAACCAGCTGCTAAAGACATCAACTTACAACACGCCAAGAAGGTATTAAACAGAGACCATCATAAACTAGAAGATGTCAAAGAACGTATTTTGGAATTTTTAGCCGTTCACAAATTGAATCCAAAAAGCAAGGGTTCGATCCTTTGTCTTGTCGGTCCACCGGGTGTGGGAAAAACTTCCATCGCAAAATCCATTGCTGAAGCACTTGGTCGTAAGTTTTATCGTTTTTCCGTGGGTGGTGTGAGAGATGAAGCAGAGATCAAAGGGCATCGCCGAACTTACATTGGTGCGATGCCTGGAAAACTCATCAATGCACTTAAGATTACGAAGGAAAGAGATACTGTCATTTTACTCGATGAGATTGATAAGATGTCCCAGGGTTACCAAGGTGATCCGCAAGCGGCCCTTCTAGAGGTACTTGACCCGGAACAAAATTTTAATTTCCGCGATCATTATTTAGATCTACCATTTGATTTGTCAGATGTACTTTTCATTGCCACTGCCAATACCTTTGAGCCAATCCCACGTGTGTTACTCGATCGTATGGAAGTGATCCAACTATCAGGTTATATCACAGAGGAAAAGGTCCAGATCTTTCAGAAATACCTTTGGAATAAAATTTTCATTAAGAATGGACTCAATCCAGATTTATTCTCGATGAAAAAAGAAACAGTGAGCCATCTCATCAATTCTTACTCGAGAGAATCTGGTTTAAGGGGACTTGAAAAAACATTTGATAAATTAGTACGTAAACTTGCTCTCAAACAGGTGTTAAAGGAAAAGTATTCCAAAGAGATCCGAGAAAAAGACTTGGTGGAATACTTAGGGCCACCTCCATTTGTCGATGATCGAATGACCATTCCCAAAGTACCAGGAACGGCTCTCGGCCTTGCTTGGACGAATGCTGGTGGATCTACCTTACTCATTGAAGCTGTGTTGATTCCGGGAAAAGGTGGATTAACACTCACTGGCCAGATGGGTAAAATGATGGAAGAGTCAGCAAACATTGCTCTATCGTTTGTTAAAAATTATGTAAACAACGATGCTTTGTTTGATAAAAAAGCGATCCACTTACACGTACCAGACGGTGCGACTCCAAAAGATGGTCCAAGTGCTGGGATCACGATGGCAACTGCCATTTTATCGCTAGTAACAAATCGCGTTCTAAATCCTGGCTTTGGAATGACGGGTGAGCTCACACTCACGGGTGAAGTTTTGGCCATAGGTGGATTACGAGAAAAAATCGTAGCGGCAAAACGAGTGGGAATCAAAAAAATCATCTTTCCTAAAGATAATGAAAAAGCGTTTCAAGAAATTCCTGATTACGTGAAAAAAGGAGTTACCTTCTATCCAGTGACTCGATTTGAAGAAGTCGAGAAATTGGTTTTTGGGAAACCAAAGAGTAAGAAAAAATGAATCATAAAAATCATTCCTTTTATTTAATTTTGGAAGTTTTATATGGCCATATAACTGATCTTTTGCGATATATTTGGCGCAAAAAAAATCAAGTGATCACCATTGGGCTTATTGTGGGAGTCTTTTTGACGTTTTTCTTTTTAGGTGGTGCTTACGTAGTCTGGTCAGGAGAAGAAGCGAGGGTTCACAAATCTCTAGAAAAATACCGATCAGAAGTCTCTAATTTTTACGATAGTTTCCAACCGAAGTCTGTAAAGATTTTAGACCGTAGTGGAAAAGTGATGGGGGAATTTTACAGACGTAACTTTCGTCCCATCCGCACGGATAATTTGGCAAAACACAAT
Organism: Leptospira sp. WS60.C2; assembly: GCF_040833955.1. Lineage (NCBI taxonomy): Bacteria > Pseudomonadati > Spirochaetota > Leptospiria > Leptospirales > Leptospiraceae > Leptospira > Leptospira milleri. The sequence goes on from NZ_CP162133.1 coordinate 812,860, forward strand.
GTGATCGTTTGGGCAGTTCTTTCCTCTGAGGATAGAGAGTTTTTTTCTCACTCAGGGTTGAACTATACCGCCATTTTACGTGCTGTTGTTACCAACTTAGTGCAATTTCGGTTGTCTCAAGGTGGCTCCACCATCTCACAGCAGTTAGCTAAACTCACCCTCAATCTTGGAAAGCGTAATTTATTTAACAAACTGACCGAGTTGTATTGTACGTTCTATATTGAAAGCCAATATTCAAAAGAAGAAATTTTGACTATGTACCTCAACCAAATCTTCTTGGGAGAAGGAAACACAGGTGTGGAAGAAGCTGCCAGATATTACTTTCGTAAACCTGCATCAGAACTAAGTCCAGAAGAGGCTGCACTTCTTGTGGGGATCATTCCTGCACCGAGTGTTTACAATCCAGTTCGGAATCTGGGGATTGCTCTCTCGCGCCAAAAACGAGTGTTATATGATATGGCGCGTAATCCTGAACTGCATCCTTCACAGAAAGACATCCCAGTGAAATTTTCTGAATCCATCGAGGTCAATTTAAAACGGTTTCGTACGATTTATAAAGTAAAAGAAACAAAGGACGAGGATGGGAATCCTAAATACTCAAGTGAGATTGGTAAATACGGAGCAGATAAAGACTTCCGTGTCAATCTAGCTCCTGATTTTAATACCGAAATTCGTCGATTTATTTTAGAGAAATTTTCAAACGAAGATTTGGAAGAACGAGGTCTTCTTGTTTATACCACCTTAGATCTCGAAAAACAGAGGTTTGCTGAAGAAGCCTTGAGAATTGGTGTTGATTCTGTGCGTGGCGATTTGTCGAAACAAGAATCAGAATACCAATCTAAAGGAAAAACCGAATTAGCTGAGGTAACACGAAGTATTCTGCCACAATTGAGTGGTTCTATGATTTCCCTTGATCCAGAAACGGGTGATGTGGAAGCACTTGTGGGTGGGTATAAAATCTCCAATGTGTTTCGATTCAATCGAGCAGAGGAAGCAAAACGCCAACCTGGTTCCACGATCAAGGCTTTGGTCTACGCCCTTGCTTTTGAAAAAAGAATCGTGAATCCTTCTTCTAAAATCAAAGATGAAAAATTAGACATATCAGGATATTCTCCCAAAAACTGGTACAAAGGTTACAAAGGAGAGATTACAGTCAGACAAGCGTTAGCACAGTCTGTGAATACAGTATCAGTCAAACTTCTGAATGAAGTTGGAATCTCCTATTTCATTCAAAAAATAAGTGCGATTCTTTCTATTCCGGAAGAAGAAGCAGAACAAAGGTTTCAACGAAATCTTTCCTTAGCCCTTGGTTCTGGGGAATTGAGTCCGATGGAATTGTCAGTGATTTATGCAACACTGATGAATGGGGGAAGGCGAGTCACTCCCAGAAAAATCATCAAAATCACTGATATGGATGGAAACGAGTTTTATAATACAGTTCCTAATGAGGCCGCAGAACAAATCTTGGATCCTGTTGCTTGCGCTATGGCAATTAATACTCTTCAGTCTGTTTTAACGGAAGAAGGAACCATGACTCTGAAACGGAAAGAAGGGGAACCCTTTTTATATGCCGGTAAAACAGGAACAGTCCAATCTCCAAAACTCAAATCCTCGAAATGGAAAGGAATCAAAGGTGTGCGGGATGTTTGGTTTGCAGGTCTCACACCTAGGAATGTAACGGTCGTTTGGGTAGGTCATGATGAAGGAGCACCTTTCCCTGGCTCTGGTTCAGGAGTGTCTGGAGGGATTTGGTACAAATACATCCAAAATGTGAAAGCTAAACTTGGTATGGGAAATCAACTCATTCCAAGTTTTGTAGGCGATTTTGTAAAAGTGGATGTTTGTGCTGATGATGGGACCTTGATCGAAAACAATCCTGAGTATGTCTGTAAAGTTCCATTGTATGCACAATATTATTATATTGGTGATTTACCACCAAAACGAGTTGGATTTAACAAACCAGAAATATTGCCTCCTACTCTTACCCAACCTAACCTAACAGAAGAAGATGAATCAGAGATTTCTACGTATGAATCGGATGGAACAAAATCACAACCAACAGCTGTAGACTCTGTCGAATTGGAACCACCTCTTATAGATAATCGGCGAGTTCGGTATACCGAAGAAAATCCTTAGATACTAAGTAATTTTCCTGGATGGACCATAAAAAAATCCATGGTTTGTCCAATGTGACAGTTTCAATTACAAATTTAGCGTCCGCTTCGTTTCTGTTAGGTTGACTTAAAGTTTTTCCAATGCTTTCATTTTTATAAAAGGAACGATTGCCACCGTTTCCAAGTTTGTTTGGATGAAAGAGTGGATCCAAAAAATTCCAAACAGAATCATAATCCGAATACCAGGTGAGAAGCGTTAAATCTCCTTTGCCTTCTCCGTTTTCCTTGTACAAAGGAGCTTTTTCCATCGGTCGAAGTTTGATTTTTAAACCAATCTCTTCTAATGCTTGTTTGATGGCTCTTCCCTTTGTTTGATTCTCATCATCTCCTCTCATTCTAAAGTCAATTTCTTGAGTCAGAATCTTTGGATAACATTTGGATATTTTCAGTTCAGAGATGGCTTTTTCGAGATCGTAAACAATGGGAATTGGTTTGAGCTTTAGATTGATTTTTTCTAAATAGGGCAGGGGGATGGGTCCATATGTCAAGTCTGCATGATTTTCTAGGAGCTTTTCGATGATCAATACTCTTGGGATACTGAAGTTTAAAGCATTTCGGAAATGGATATCAAAACATGGATTTGTTTGGTTGATGCTGACATACTGAACGGATCGTCCTTTTTTTGTCAGTGTGGACTCAGAAGTTGCTTCTGGGATTGAAAGTAAAAAATCTGATAACTTAAACGCATCAAGCGAAGACTTACGGTATAAAAATAATGATGTGGTTGATTGAGGAAGAATTAGAAAACGAATGTTTGGTGGAAGGTTGTTTGTCTTTTCCTGTTGGTAAACTAAATCGATAAATTCATTCTTTTTCCATTGGACAAGTTTGTATTTCCCATAAGATCTGAGACGGTTCTTTCCCCATTCTTCTTTGCCAATGATTGCTGCAAAGGGCAAACTTAACTTCTCCTTCCATTCTCTTTCCCCTGTTCCCTTTTGCAATCGCAACTCCAGCGTATCCTTCGAAAGAATGGAAACCGATTTTAAAAACTGATAATCTGCCTTTCTGGGATAAGATTCCAAAATGAGCCGGTTCAAACTAAAATGAATATCATCAATGGTGGGACTATTATCATTCAATTGAAATTGCCAAATCTCTTCCATTCCGTTTGGAATATGTTTGGTGTTACGAATCCAAGGGGAAACGAACGAGTTGTTTGTCGTTTGGAATAAGCCTTGGTGCAGGAACTTCGCTAATTTTTGGCTGGTTAGATCTGTGCTGAATAGTGGGTCCAGATGGGCAGGGTCAGAGGGCAAAGCAATTTTAATGGCAAACTCCTCTGCATCTCTCACACAAAAAGTGAGGGACAAGAGAAAGAAAACGAGGGATAAGGTTCTCATACGTGAAGATTTACCGAAAACTCTGGCCATATTTAGCAAAATACAAATACAGACTCAGCCTTGGAGTATTTCTGTCTATATTTGTTTCTATTTTTAACGGCGCTTCGCTCACATCTCTCATTCCCATCTTTGATTCTTTAGGTTCTGGTGAAAATTATAAGTTCCAAATCGCTTTAACCAAAAAAGACCAAACTCTTTTGAACGAGTACAAAAATCCAGACCGTCTGGAAGGTCTAACCTATTTCGAATGGCAATTTGCCAATTTAAAAGAGAAAACAAACGCAGAACTAGCAGAAAAAAAACCAGATGATCTTGTGTATCTTTTTTGTCTCATCATCTTACCCATTTATTTTTTGAAATTACTATGTCTTGCGGGAACTGTTTACTTTGTGAATTCAGCAGGACTACTCGCGGTAAAAGATCTCAGACAAGCTCTTTACCAAAAACTTCAAGTCCTTCCTCTCAATGAATTTTATCGGGAAAAAACGGGAGTGCTGATGAGTCGCGTTATCAATGATGTCGACATTGTTGGCAAAGTTGTTTCGAATGACTTAAAAGATGCTATCAACGACTTTTTTTATATTATCACTCACTTAATCATTTTACTTGTATTGAGTTGGAAATTATTCTTTTTACTTTTCATTGTCATCCCACTCATTGTAGGCCCAGTGAGTAGCTTTGCTGATCGAATTCGTAGAACCACAAAAAACCAACAAGAACAACTTTCTGAATTAAACGGTGATTTACAGGAAGTGATATCAGGGATTCGAGTGATCCGTGCTTTTTCTATGGAAGAGAAAGAAGCAGAAAGATTCTTTAAAGTGAACCAAAATTTATCTGATAAAACTTTTAAAACTCACTTTTATCATCAGGTTGGACCCGCCTTAACAGAGTTATCTGGTTCAGTGGTGACAATGGTGTTTTTGGGGATCGGAGCTTACTTGTTGGAAGATGCAAGTTTTTCAAAAGGTATGTTTATTGCTTTTTTTCTTACTTTGATATTCATTATGCGACCACTCAAACAAATGAGTATTCTAGTGAATTTGATCCAGGCTTCTGTAATCGCAAGTGATCGAGTGTTCGAAATCCTCGGTAGAGAAGTGGATATCAAAGAGCCTATACAGCCTAAATTTTTAGGTGCGTTAAACAAAGCGATTGAATATCGGAATGTAACATACCTCTACCCAAATACTGATTTATATGCCCTTAAAAACATCAATCTTACTTTGCCGAAAGGAGGAACCATTGCGATTGTTGGTTCTTCCGGAGCAGGGAAATCTACCTTAGTTGATTTATTACCAAGGTTAATTGATCCAACGGAAGGTGGAATTTATTGGGACGATGTAAATGCAAAAGATCTTAGCTTAGATAACTTAAGAAAGAGGATCGGTGTTGTTTCTCAGAATATCTTTTTATTCAATGGTTCGATTCGCGAGAACATTGCGTACGGAAAACCAGACGCAACGGAAGAAGAAATTCGCAGAGCGGCTGAAGATGCATTTGCATCTGAATTTATCGAATCGTTCGAAGATGGATATGACACGATCGTAGGGGAAAGGGGAGTGATGCTCTCTGGTGGTCAAAGACAAAGAATTTCCATTGCCCGCACCTTACTCGCTAATCCAGAAGTTCTCATTTTAGATGAAGCCACATCTGCCTTAGATACGGAATCTGAACGATTGATCCAACAAGCATTTGTTCGTTTGTATGAAAATAAAACAGTCATCATCATTGCACATCGTTTATCGACTGTTAAAATTGCAGATACGATATATTATCTAGAAAATGGTGAAATCGTTGAGAGTGGAAGTCATACCGACCTTTTACAAAATCAAAACTCTAAATACAAACGATTGTATGATATGCAGTTTTCTGGTTCAAATTAAAATTACCTAAGCTAAACGACTTGTTCCACAATTGGGACAAAATTTTGCATTCGGAACAGCAACGAATGATCCACAATTTCCACAAGTCCAGTTTGGATTGATTTTAGGGATTTCTGTTACAACGGTGTTCTTTCGTTTTTCGATTAACAGGGTCTCAACTTTTTCTAATTCTTCAATATAAGGAATGGATTGGCTTTGGAATTCTTCTTCTGATAATTTTCCAGAATCATAATCAGATCGAATATCCTTTAGTGAATCGAGTAAGTTGCTTTTTTTCTCTAAAATTGCTTTAAGGTGAGCTTCGGTTTCCCGTCCAAAAGGAGACTCATCGACTTGGAATCGATAATAAAATAGTAAAAAAGGAGCAATCAGAATGATTCCAAATAAAGCAGAATAGAAATATAAGAGAAAATCCATACGTTCAGAATTTGGACTTTTTATTTTTAGGCAATCTCTTTATCTTTGGTCTTAGAAGAGATTTTACATTTATGACAGTCACCAACTCATTAATTGAAGAAAAATTAAAAACCGCTGAAGAAATTGCCCAATTATTACCAAATCATGTGACTTTGGGTTGTTCTGGTTTTACTCCTGCTGGATATCCCAAACTCATTCCCGTTGCGTTTGCTAAGCGTATTGAAGAAGAAAAAAAGACTGGCAAAGCGTTTTCCATCAACTTATATGCAGGTGCTTCTACAGGAGAGGAGTTAGACGGTGCTCTTGCGAAAACTGGTGCTCTCAAACTACGTATCCCATATCAATCTAATTCCCATTTACGAAATTTAATCAACCAGGGGGAAACGGATTTTATCGACATGCATCTTTCCCATGTGGTGAAATACATTGAGCATGGTATTTTACCAAAGATTGATGTCGCAATTGTAGAAGCGATAGACGTAACTATGGATGGAAAGATTTATTTATCTACTTCCTCCGGAATGAGTGCTACCTATTTAAAAAATGCAGATACCATCTATATCGAGTTAACTGACACTCACCCTCTTGAATTAAAGTCGTATCATGATATTTATCTACCAAGCCATCATTCGAAAGGAAATCCAATTCCAATCATCAATCCTGGTGATCGAGTGGGTGAACCATATGTACAAGTTCCACCTGAAAAGATCAAAGGGATTGTGCGCTCTAGCAAACCAGATGCAGCGACAGTTTTCAAAACACCAGATGCGGATTGTCAAAACATTGCAGCACACGTATTGGAGTTCATCCAACATGAGATCAAGATGGGAAGGATTCCAAAAGAATATCTACCATTTCAAAATGGTGTTGGAAACATTGCCAATGCAGTTCTTGCAAGTATGGCAAAGGATCCTAAGTTTCATGCGATTCAGATGTATACAGAGGTGGTTCAAGATTCAGTTTTTGATTTGATTGATGCGGGAAAATTAGAAATTGCTTCAACATCTGCACTTACCTTTTCAGAGGCTGGATTAAAACGATTTCATGAAAATATTTCTGCATGGAAATCTAAGTTTGTGATTCGTCCGCAAGAAATTTCCAATCATCCTGAGGTTATTCGTCGTATGGGTCTTATCGCTATGAACACAGCGATCGAAATTGATATTTATGGAAATGTGAATTCGACTCATGTGATGGGAACATCTATGATGAATGGAATTGGTGGATCTGGTGATTTTACAAGAAATTCGCATCTTAGTATTTTTATGACACCTTCGCTGGCAAAAGATGGAAATATTTCTGCTATTGTGCCGATGGTTTCTCATACAGACCATAATGAACATTCGACGATGATTTTTGTAACAGAAAATGGACTCGCAGATTTACGTGGATGTCCTCCGAAAAAACGAGCGGAGTTGATTATCGAAAAATGTGCTCATCCGATGTATCGAGATAAGTTAAGGGCCTATTATGAAAATGCACTCAAAGTTTCAAAAGGAAAACACACTCCACATGATTTAGAGAATGCTTTATCTTGGCATGTGCAATTCTTGAAAACTGGATCGATGAAGTGATAGGTATTGTAGGTTCTGGAATTACTGGTTTAACAGCCGCATGGGCTCTGGGAAAATTTCAGGATGTTTCACTATTTGAAAAACATTCTGATGTTGGAATGGCTGCATTTGGTGCCACTCAGATCATTCACGGGAATGAAGTGGAATTTGACATTCCATTTCGTACCATCAAAAGAGATTATTATCCTACGTTATTTCAAGTTTATGATAAGGCAGGTATCCAAACAAAAGTTGTGGATTATTCCTTTCGTGTGGATTCTAATAGTGAACCTATTTTTGGTTTTTTTTCCAAAAAGATTTTGGGCTTTCACTTTGGGCTTCCTAAATTGGAAGTCCTCTTGTCCAAAAAAGGTCGAGTTATATTCTCGGATTTACTCAAGTTTTATGCAAATTCTAAGACAGATTGGCAAAAAGAAAATCCTGATATCACCATTTTAGATTTTTTGAAGAAGTATCGGTATTCAAATGAGTTTATCTACGAGTTTTTATTGCCAACGTTTGCCTTGGTAAACACTTGTAAGACGGAAACTGTAGCTCTGTATCCAGCGGAAACTATTATTGGTTATCACTCCAGAGGTTATTCATATACTCCTCAAGAAACTGCAAAATTTGGTACTAGAGATATTGTCAATCGTCTGACTCAAGGGCTAACAGACATTCGGCTAAACGCAGGGATCTTTGGTATTTACAAAAAAGGAAACAAAACGATCATTCAATTTGAATCGGAAGAAAAAGAGTATGAACATGTAGTTGTTTCCACACAAGCTAATCAGGCAAAAAACCTGCTTGGAAAAGGATTTGAAGAGGAAATCGAAATCCTAAATGAATTTCGTTATGAACCGAGTGATGTTGTTTTACACACTGATCCAAGTTATTTTACAAATCCGAATGTTTCTCTTGTATTTAATATTCGGAATGGTTATGACAAACCAGAAGTCACTTTAGATTTAGCTAGGATCATACCTGAGTTGAAAGGTAAAAAAGTGTTTCAAACATGGAATCCTCATAAACTTCCTACGGATGATCAGATACTAAAATTGGCAAAATTTGAAAGGCCTGTGATGGATGACCGAACCGCCAAAGCCATTCAGAAGATTTCGAATCTGCATTCTAAACCAGATTGTAAACTTTGGTTATGCGGTTCCTATTCTTTGTATGGAATTCCTCTCTTAGAAGCAGGGGCAAAATCTGCCTTACAAGTTGTCTCTAAGATTGTCAAAAAACCAGTCGAAGAGATTATCAAAGCTTAGATACTTTTTTTACAACATAATAATGGTAACTCAATTGGAAGCTATTGGTAAGTTTATCTAGAATAGAACCAAAGATACGAAGTGATAGCTTTAGATACTGAGAATATTGGATAAAACCTTTAATGACTGGTGTTGTCCAGTCTAACTCATGTTCAATTAAGAATCCCATCTGTTGTAGTTGTAATTTGGTTTTGTCAACAGTGCTAATTTGGTTTGGTGGCATGTAGAATAATTTTAAAATGAATGGAAAAGTATGTTTGGTATCCTTTTCATAATGGAACATGTTAAAAACTAACTTCCCTTCTGGTTTTAACACACGATATGCTTCTTTATAAAAATCAACGAGAGGATCAAAATGATAGGCGCAATCAACTGCAAAGACATAGTCATAGAAATTTGACGGAAGTGTTTTGATCTGCTCCCATCCTCCTTCTAAAAAAGGTTTCACTTTTACATCATTCTCGTTCCATAAATGTTTGGCGAAGTTGGATTGTTCTCCAGGCAAATTAATGGCTGATAGTAATTTGGGAGCGAAATGTTGTTTCCAATAGACTAAACCACCGCCAAGCCCCGAGCCAACTTCTAAAATGGATGCCTCTTTCGTGAGGTGGCAATGTCTCACAAATTCCGTTAAAAATTGAACTCCGGCATCTTTGTAATTAGAAACCTCACTCCAGTATCCAAAATTGGAAACAAAATAGGGGGAGGCTTGAGGGAGATCGTTTACGGGAGATTTGGAAAAAGGAAAGGGTGTCATTTTTTTTACTTGCTTGTTTTGTATACCCTGCTGGGTATATAGGAATGAGCCTTTCCGAAAATCAAACCAAACTCATCCACCGCATCAATCGTATCCAAGGGCAGCTGGAAGCGATTAAAAATACCATTGTTACGGAAGAACAGGACTGCGAAAAAGCAATCCTACTTCTCAAAGCTGCCCACCAAGCGATGAAAAAGTTTGGAGAGGCATACATTCATGAGTATATGGATACCTGTTTCAAAGAAAAAAAGTCCACACAAAACATCGAAGCGGATGTAAAAAAAGCAATTTCCGCCGCCTTTTCTCTTTAAACCTTACCTTCCCCCTCTGTAAAAAATTTCGATAAAACACTTGCCATATATACCCACAGGGGTATATATGGATCAAAGCAATATACTATAGGGGGTATGGTAATGTTCTTGGCTTCAACAAAAACATGGTATTTAGAGCGATTGGTATTTCTGATTGCAGGAGTGTTTAGCTTAGTAGGTGTCACTCTGGGAACTTACGTTTCATCATGGTGGTTTCTTCTGAACTTACTTGTTGGGATTAACCTGGTCGTTTTTTCTACAATCGGGTTTTGTCCAATGGCAATTCTTTTGAACAAACTTGGTGTAGAACCAAAGGTAAAGGACTAATCCAATGAAACATTTCATTAGCTTTCTGCTTCTCTTCGCTCCGATTTATCTTTCTGCTGAAGGAGTCGGTTTTGACGATCTTTGGAAACGTATCGAAGAAAATTCATCAGCAAGAAAATCCAAGTATTTGGAGTGGAAGGCTGGTGAAATTGCAAAAGATCGATCCGACAAACACTGGTTACCAAGAGTGTATGCGGATCTTCGTACGTTTCAAACTAACGATCCCACTCTGAACTTTATGGGAAAACTAAGCCAGAGAAGTGCCACTGATGCCGATTTTTCAACTGCATCCACACGTGTGAGACCTGGAAACTTTTTAGATTCAAATAACCAACCTTATACAACGTTGAATTCTGATACAATGAATTTGTTTGCGAAGGATACACTAAACTATCCTGGAAGTAATCAATATTCAAGAGGAACTCTTGGATTGGATTTACCATTGTATGAAGGTGGTTCAGGAAAAACCTTTGCTGCAATGAATGAAAAAAGAACTGCTGGTTTAAAATTTGAATGGTTAGCCATTCAAGACCGAGAGTTTGCACAAGCAGGTTTTTATTATAGAGCCATACAGAGTTTAAATGATTATAAAAAGAGACTCGATCAAATCAAAAAAATTGAAAGTCGATTCCAATCAAGTTATTCGTTGGGAAACAAAGGGAATCCGGTTGGATATGCTGGATACTTAGCATTAAAATCGATTAAAAATCAAATTTCAATTTTAGAAAAACAATCTGATTTGCAAATCAATGACTACAAAGAAACACTTTATGTTTTATCTGATCTTCCATCTACAAACTTAGAGATAGTTGAGTCAGATCTAAATACATTCTTAGATACATACTTCAAAAGACCAATCGGATATGAGCGATCCAATGGAATGAATGCTCAGATTAAGTATGCAGAAGGGGAAAAACTCAAAGCAGAAATGGAAATGGCAAAATTTTTACCTAAGATTGGTGCCTATTCGGAAGCTTATGGTTATCAAGGTAGCAGAAACATCGCAAATGCCTACCAAGCTGGTGTGTATTTACAGATGAATCTATACAATCCCAAAGACATGGGTGCTGTTGAGGAATCTAAACTAAATGCAGAAGCTGCTCTTAAAAAAATAGAAGAGAAAACCAAAGAAGAAGAAACCCACGTTAAACAACTGATCCAAAAAGAGATCGCGCTTAAGGAAAGTTTAGAACTCATTCGAGAAACCGTGAAATACCAAGAAGAACAAGTGCAAAACATGCAAAGGTTATTTCAAAGTGGTGCAATTAACGCGATTCAGTTCGCTGAGACTCTGAATAAATCTTTAGAGTTATCTCGTGTGTATATGGAAACTGAAATTGCAGTTTTACAAGTGAGAACAGAAGCATCGATATTTTCAAAAAAGGAAGAAACAAATGAATCCATTGGAAGAAATTAGAGCCGGTTTTGCGGGAAGACTCGCAGAGACCTTTTTACATTCTAGGCTAACTCCTGTCATAGCGATCGCAAGTCTTGTGCTTGGACTCTTTGCAGTGTATCTAACACCAAAAGAAGAAGAACCACAAATTTCGGTTCCAATGATCGACATTCAAATTCCAAGCCCTGGTTTTTCACCAGAAGAAACAGAACGAAAAGTAACCGAACCTGTGGAAAGAGCGGTATGGGGTTTGGAAGGAGTTGAATATATCTATTCAACAAGTAAATGGCACGGAAGTTACATCACTGTCAGGTTTAAAGTTGGGGAACCAATCGAACCATCCCTCGTAAAAATCCATCATAAGTTAATGGAGGCAAAGGCAATTCTTCCTAAGAACACTTTACCTCCTACTATAAAATCCTATTCCATTGATGATGTTCCTTTCTTAGCGCTAAGTTTTAGTGCAGAGACAATGAATGATTATAATCTTAGACAAAAAGTAGCTCCTTTGGCTAGGGAACTGTCTTCCACACCTGATTTGGCAAGTGTGCAAATGTTAGGTGGTCTAAGGAAAACGGTTCGTGTCAAAGTTGATCCAAGTTTACTCAGTCGTTATGGTGTTACTGCAATAGAAGTGGCAGAAAGTTTAAAACAAAATGATGCACTCATTCCTGCAGGGAAAAACTGGTCTTCTGAGTCCATGTTGGATGTTGAAGTAGGCGGGGTGTTACGAAATGTTGCAGATGTGAAACGATTGCCTGTCGCTCAACGAGGAGGAAGAGTTGTTCGCATCCAAGATTTGGCCCAAATTGAAGAAGGCCCAGAAGAAAGAACTCGATCATCAGTGCTTTATGATAAATCATTGGGAGACTCAAAACGGAATGCGGTTACCATCGTTTTTGCCAAACGTAAAGGTACAAACGTTGTTAATCTTTCTAAAGATCTAATTGAAAGAGCCGAGCTTTTCCAAAAAGACCTTCCGAAAGAAATCAAATTGAGTATCATTCGAGATTACGGAAGCACAGCTGAAGACAAATCACATGAGCTTATCGAACATTTGCTCATTGCGACAATTTCTGTAACTGTTCTGATTGCTCTCTGGATGGGCTGGAGATCCGCACTCGTGGTTGCCATTGCCATCCCTGTGACTTTAGCACTCACTCTTGCCATATATTATTTCCTTGGTTATACATTGAATCGTGTGACACTATTTGCTTTGATCTTTTCCATCGGGATTTTGGTAGATGATGCGATTGTTGTTGTGGAAAACATTGAACGCCATTTGGAGGAGAATCCAAAACTAGGTATCATTCGAGCAACACTCATCGCTGTATCCGAAGTAGGAAATCCAACGATTCTTGCAACATTTACAGTCATTGCTGCCATTTTACCAATGGCATTTGTTCGAGGTCTTATGGGGCCGTATATGAAACCAATCCCAGTCGGAGCAAGTCTTGCGATGATACTATCTCTCATTGTTGCATTTGTGATCACTCCATGGGCCTCTGTTCGATTGTTAAAAGAATCTCACTCTCATTCAGATAAAGAAGATGGTCATAAAGTATCCAAGTTAGACCAACTTTATATCAAATTCACCAACTGGTTGTTAGGTACAAAAAAGAATGCAAGTATTTTTGGGGCCATTACGATAGGATTACTTGTGGCATCGATGGCGTTTGTTGCCTTTAAATGGGTAAAAGTAAAAATGTTACCGTTCGATAACAAAGAGGAGTTCCAAGTTTTAATTGACTATGAACCGAGAACCACTTTGACACAAAGTATGTCTCAGTCGGAAACCCTAGCAAAGGTTCTCTTACAAAATCCGAATGTGGAAAAAATCCAAATCTTCGGCGGGGAAGCAGCACCTTTTTCGTTCTCGGGAATGGTAAAACATTCGTTTCTTAGAAATTTGGATTCCATGAATGATTTACAGGTCATTTTGAAGAACAAAAACGATCGTAAGGAATCAAGTCATGAAATCATAGAATCCCTAAGAGGAGAGATTCAGGCTTTTGGTGAATCGCATAATGCAGTGACAAAAGTTTTAGAAATTCCTCCTGGACCTCCTGTGATGGCAACGATGGTTGCAGAAGTGTATGGTCCAACGGTAGATGCTCGAAAAAAAGTAGCAGAAGAAGTTTTCCAGATTTTTAAAGAAGAACCTAGTGTTGTGGATTTAGATACATCTCTCCGAAACGGAAGACCAAAGATGGTGTATCCAATTGATTTTGAAAAGTCAGGATTGTATGGAATTAAAACTTCCGCACTTGCTTACACAGGTTCGATTCTTTTCTCTGAGTCACCTCTTGTCAGTTTGGCGACTGCTGAAGCACCAGAAGAAGTGTCGATCCATCTTTCCATCAAACAATCTATTCGTAGTTCCAAAACGCCTTTTCAAAACCAGAATATCATGTCGATGGAGTCGGGTGTCATTTCTTCAGAACGAGTTTTGGGAAATCCTTATTTGGAAGAAGATAGAGCTTTATTTCGCAAAAATTTGAAACCAGTCAATTATGTGATGAGTGAACTTTCTGGAGAAGAAGAGGCCCCAGTGTATGGAATGCTGAAACTGGCACCGAAAATCAATTATGAAACTCAAACGGCCGATGTTCCATGGAACACAACAAAACCTGTGATCAAATGGGACGGAGAATGGTTTATCACCTATGAAGTTTTCCGGGACTTAGGAGGTGCATTTGCGGTCGTGATTTTACTCATCTATGTCTTGGTGCTTGGATGGTTCAAAAGTTATACCGTTCCACTGATCATCATGGCACCAATTCCGATCTCACTCATTGGAATCTTACCGGGTCACTGGATGATGGGTGCTTATTTCACTGCAACTTCAATGATTGGATTCATTGCGGGGGCAGGGATCATTGTGCGTAACTCGATTATCTTAGTCGATTTCATCGAAGGTGAAATTAAAAAAGGAGTGGAGTTAAAAGAAGCAGTTGTCCATGCAGGAGTGGTTCGGTTTCGACCCATGTTACTCACAGCTTCTGCGGTTGTTGTAGGATCATTTGTGATGTTATTTGATCCAATCTTTCAAGGGCTTGCCATCTCACTTATGTTTGGTGAAATTGCCGCAACGGTTCTCAGTCGGTTTGCCGTGCCAGTTTTATACTACTGGTTTATCGGTAAATCAAGACAAGGTGTGATCAAACACGGATAAAGATTCAAACAACTTACTATAAACAAAAAAAGCTGAAGGAAATCCTTCAGCTTCTTAAATGAAACCATCTACCAAAACGGAGATGGTTTTTTTTGCCTAGAATTATCTAGTTCCTTCGTTTTTGATCTCACTGTGGTTCTTATACAAACCGGTTGCTGTTAGAGATGGAGCTCTTACGTGACCAGTGTATTGAGTATAAGTTGTGCTGCCACTAACGATGGAGGATTGGCATTTGTCGAGACCACCTGCACGGTTGTAACCACAAGCAGAGTGATACGCAACCGCATAGTCATCTTCTCCTGGAAGAATGGCAGACGCGCCAAAGGCACCTTTATAACCAGGAACATGGTGGATCTGAATTCCAGCCGTGTTGTTATGGTTAAACGCACCACGAGCAGTAGAAACGATGAGCGACTTGTCCATTGCATTGCCCCCAAACCCGAATGTAGCACCATTCAGAGCGGACGCAAGTTCCGATCCGCCAGATGCCGCAGCAAGAGCTGTTACTTTTGTTAGATTGAATCCTTTTGCTGATGCAGTGGATCCTAAACTAGCCAACCAAAACTCAATCGCATAACAACCAGCCGAGTGGCAGACAACTTTGCAGGAGTTTGTTCCTTTGCAATAGTTGGTAAGACCTGTGGAAATATTCGTTTGGGCTCGTGCCGTTCCGTAGGTTCTTGGATCAGTCGTTCCATCGTAACCGATGAAAATTTTAGATCCAGAAACGGTATTCGCAGAGGTCCCCCAATACGAATTCACATCCGTTGTACCCACTCCATTGTGGTTTTTGTCTGATTTTCCGTGGATGAACACGGTGTAGGTTTGTGCACTGAGCGATCCTGCGAGGAGGAACGCGAGTATTGTTGTGATAGTGCTTCGCATCTTTTTTCCCTTTCCTGATTTTCTTTGTTTTCCGATCAATTTCATAAATAAGTCAAATATGTCAATTTATAAAGTATTGAGGCAAAAAAAAGACCAGCCTTACGTTGGCTGGTCTCTCGGAAGTCAATTCGACTCGAATCTGAAGTGAGAATCGGTCTATCGGTATCCTTCTGTTTTAATCTGTCCGTGGTCTAGGTAGAGACCAGTCGCTGTGACCGAAGGTGCACGGAAGTGTCCGCTATATTGTGTGTAAGTGACATTGGAACCGAAAGGCCAAATTCCTTCGTATTGTGTGAGAGAAGATTGGCATTTGTTGAGTCCGCCAGCACGGTTATAGCCACAAGCAGAGTGGTATGCAACTGCATAGTCGTCTTCCCCAGGAAGGATCGCAGAGGCTCCAATCAATCCTTTGTATCCAGGCACGTGGTGAATGGCAACGCCACCTGTGTTGTTGTGATTGAACGCCCCACGAGCAGTGGATACGATGAGGGATTTATCCATCGCGTTTCCAGCAAATCCGAAAGTGATTCCATTCAGAGCAGATGCAAGTTCCGATCCACCAGAAGCAGCAGCAAGAGCTGTTACTTTTGTTAGATTAAATCCTTTTGCAGAAGCAGTGGAACCTAAGTTAGAAAGCCAGAACTCAATCGCATAACATCCTGCAGAGTGGCAAACAACTTTACAAGAGTTTGTTCCTTTGCAATAGTTCGTAAGACCTGTAGAGATGTTAGTTTGTGCACGTGCCGTTCCATAGGTTCTTGGGTCAGTGGTTCCATCGTAACCGATGAAAATTTTAGATCCAGAAACTGTACTAGTGGAAGAACCCCAATACCCGTTTACATCTGTTGTTCCCACACCATTGTGGTTTTTATCCGACTTACCGTGAATGAACACGGTATATGTTTGTGCACTGAGCGATCCCGCTAGGAGGAACGCAAGTATTGTTGTGATTGAGCTACGCATCTCTAATTTCCTTATCCTTTCTTTCAATGATTCCTAATGGTTTATCTCCAACCTTCTGTTTTGATCTGACCATGGTCGAGATACAATCCTGTAGAAGATACGGAGGGAGCGCGGAAATGTCCGCTGTATTGTGTGTAAGTTCTGTTAGAACCGAAAGGCCATAAACCTTCGTATTGTGTGAGAGAAGCTTGGCATTTGTTGAGTCCACCAGCGCGGTTGTAACCACAAGCAGAATGATAGGCAACAGCATAATCATCTTCTCCAGGAAGGATTGCTGAAGCTCCAAACATCCCTTTGTAACCTGGCACGTGGTTCACAGCAACACCAGCCGTGTTATTGTGGTTAAACGCACCTCTTGCAGTCGTCACGATGAGAGATTTGTCCATCGCGTTTCCACCGAATCCGAATGTGATACCGTTCAATGCGTTCGCAAGTTCGGATCCACCAGAAGCAGCCGCAAGAGCCGTCACTTTTGTGATGTTAAATCCTTTTGCAGAAGTAGTAGAACCTAAGTTTGATAACCAATATTCAATTGCATAACATCCCGCAGAGTGGCATACGATTTTGCAAGAGTTAGCACCTTTGCAATAGTTTGTGAGTCCTGTGGAGATATTGGTTTGGGCACGAGAGGATCCGTATGTTCTCGGATCAGTGGTTCCATCGTATCCAATGAAAATTCGTGTTCCACTCACGGAATTGACAGAAGAACCCCAGTAACCGTTCACATCAGTTGTACCGACTCCATTGTGGTTTTTGCCAGATTTTCCGTGGATGAAGACCGTGTAGGTTTGTGCACTGAGTGTGCCTGCTAAAAAAAGGGCAGTCATTGCCGTAAGTAGAGTTCGCATGTAAATTTCCTATTCCCTAGTGATGTTTGTATTGTTGTATAAGTTTGGCAAAACATTGACAAGAATTTTTTTGACCAATTTAGACAAAAATTTAACACAATTTTGTCACTGTCACAGATATCATGACAAACATAGGTGGTTGGACCTAGGGTTTTGCTAGGGGTAATGAGATGGTAAAGACTGTCTTTCCAGGTTGGCTCTGGACGAGAATGGAACCTTGGTGGTTCTCAATGATCTTTTGTACAATGGAAAGGCCAAGTCCCGTTCCCATTCCTAATTCTTTTGTGGTAAAAAATGGTTCGAAAATACGGGGTAAAATTTCTTCGGGGATTCCTTTTCCATTGTCTTCAATGGTGATGATGGCTTCTGTTTCCGACTCTGTGAGTGTGATCCCAATCCTTCCCCTCTCACTGGGACAGGCCTGAAAAGAATTGTAGATCAAATTGGTCCAAACTTGGATGAGCTCATCCGCATGTCCGAACACCTGGGGGTCACCTTCAAACATCCAGTCCAATTCCACGTGGGGTTTCCAACTTTTGGAATACATACTGAGAACAGATTCGATTCCTTCACGAAGGGAGATGAGTTTTTGGCTGTCTTTGGGGCCAGAATAGGAATGGTGTTTTAATGCGAAAACAATTTTGGAAGCTCGTTCCACTGCCGTTTCAATGATTCCTAAATGGAAACGAATCACGTGTTCATTGAGTTGTTTTTGGAATGCATCGATTCCTTCCTTAGTATCAAATAAAGATTGATACGGAGTCGGTATGGTCTCGATGTGAAAATCAAAACAAGTATCTGCAAGAGAAATTGGATCTGAAACTTGTTTGGAACGAAAGAAAGAAGTGAGTTCTCTTTTACGTTTGAATCGGGAGGTTACCTCTGATCGTTTACCATTTTTGAAACTCTCAATTAATTCATCTGCTTTGTTTTCCAATTCAGTGAGAGTTACTTTGTCTTCAGAAAATTGTCCATCTTTGATGAATTGGATACTTCCTTTGATTGCTGCTAGTGGGTTATTGATTTCATGGGCAACACTGGCAGCAATTTTACCTAATGTAGACATTCTTTCTGCATGTAATAGTTGTTCTTGTGTGTCTCTTAATTCAATGATGGTGTTGTTTAGCGAGACAGTCCGTTCTTCAATTTTTTGTTCCAGTTGAAATCTTGCTTCTCTTACGATTGTGATCATCTCATTGAAGCTTTTCGATAATTCTCCGATTTCATCTTTGCTTGATACTTCTACTGAAACAAATAAATCTCCGGCTTGCATTCTGCGAATACCAGAAAGAAGTCTTGTGAGAGGGAACACGATACTTGTTTTATGCAAAACAGGATATAACATAAAAATCGTAAAGATAGAAAAGAGAAGAGTTATGATTAACCAGACAACAGTTTGGTGGACTTTTTCTCGGTATTCCAAATAAGGAATGGCGATTAAAAAATGGTGGTTTTTCGCAAAAAAATCAGAAGTCCAATAAATTCCTTTTGGTTCGTTGGTGAAGGTATCTAATTTAAACGACTCATACGATGGAATGCGAGAATCTATGGATTTGATTTGGTTGTTTGTAAATTCGGTCTTGTTAATGCGGAATTTTTTTCCCTGCATATCTATGACTAAGTCAGAAAGATACACAAATGGATAAATGTTTCCAAGTTCCAGTTGGGTTTTGACATTATGTTTTTCTCGACTCATCTCGTTTTGGATGTCGATTCTAAATCGATTGAAAAGAAAATTTGCTACGATCGAAAGGATCAAATACAAAATCGTTAAGTTGAATGTCATAATTTTGAATCCAACTGTTGACGGGACCGTCTCTTGGTTTAGAGAGACCAGGACAAGAATTGTCATGATAATGATTGTTAGATTAGTTAGAACAAACAGATAGGTTGGTTTACTTACAAAATTTAAATCAACCAAGATATCAGCAAAAGCTAAACAAAGAATACCAATGATGGCAAAGATGAATCCACCTGTTGCTCTTTTTTTAGAACCTTCTAGTTTCGTGTATTTTATGGCAAGGGCCAGAAGGGTGTTGACTAAGATGAGACACAACGCAATCGCAATGGAAAGAATGGATAATTGGATGATGGTATTTTCTGAAGTTTGTATTGGGACGTAAAATTCCATTTTTGGATCGAACTGAATGTCCCGAAAAAAGAAACCAAGACCATTGTAAATCACAGCAACGATGGCAAGTGTAGTTTGGACTTTGGAACTCCAATGATGCCATCTTGGAAACAAATCCTTTTGGAAACGAAATGCTAAATCCGAGGTAGAAAGACCTAAGATTAAGATGGCTGGGTTCTTGAGAAAAACAAATACATACGCAGTGAAATGGTGGAGGAATGAATTACAAATCGACCAGGCGACAGACCAGTAAAACAAACTGAGGAGAGGAATCAGTAGTCCTCTAAAACTAGGGGTTAGTTCCCCTTTTCTCGAGCGAAAGTAGAAATAAGCAATCCCACTCACCAAGCTGAGTCCAAAATAAAAAAAGCTGTATAGGTTGAGAGTTGGGACCAAGCCTCTCCAGAAATTTGGGAAAAGATTCTTTCGGCAAGCATTTCCCATTTGTCCCTTTTTTTCGTTGTGCGTCGCACAAATTTCCTCTTGTCACTACAGCAGAACGCTGGAAACTGGCCTTATTGTGCATTGCACAAAAAGGAGACAGGTTGTCACCATGCGAAAAAAAGGAAGTTTCATTCAAAAATTGGCTCATTTGGGCTTAGTTTTTGTATTTTTATTTGAATCTTACGGAAAGATCAACCCTTCCGGATACAAGGCAAACCAGGAAACACCATTGGTAAAATTGGAATTCTTGGTGGCAAAACAAAGACCAAGTCTCTCCATAAAGGAGCGCAAAAACTTAGTCCTTGTGATCGAACGAGCTTCTTACCACTTACAATTTCCGAAACGAATGAGTTATGGAGGCAGTGGCGCCATCGATAAATTGGGATTTTTGGTAGGAGTGATTCAAACAGAATCCCAATTCCATACACATGCAAAATCTAACAAAGGAGCTCTTGGACTTTTGCAAGTGATGCCAGAAACAGCCAAATGGCTTGCGAAAAAAGAAGGGATTCCCTTCCGTTCAGAGAAAGATCTCTATGAACCAGAGACGAATTTAATACTAGGTGTTCTTTATTTAAATTACCTTTTGGAACGCACAGAATCACTCGAAGCGACATTGTTAGCTTATAATGCAGGACTTGCTGGATACAAACGATTTGGTGGCGTTCCTTCTTATTCACGAACAGTTTACAAATACTATGAGGAATGGAAACAGATGGTTGCTCCATCTGAAATTCCAGTTTCTGAATCTTTAGCGAGTCTCTTTTCCATTTAAATTTTACTTTACATCGTTTTAAAACCTACAAGGCTCTTATCCGTTTTATAAAAGAAAAGGAAGGGAGCGTATGGATTTATTTCGTAGATACGGATTGTATCTAACTATTGTTATACTGGTATTGGTGGGTTTGATCTTTTATTTTGTGAATGATGGTTTTGGTACAGACCAGGAAGCAAAAGAGAAAGCCAAACAAGAAAGAATGGCAAGAAGTTCTGATCCAACGCAAGGAAACGAGTCTGGTGGTGATGGAGGGGAAGGTGGAGATGGAATTCCAGATGATGGTGCGACACCTGAATATATATTAGAAAAGTACCTCGAATGGGCAGAATATCCGCCATTCTCAAGACCAATGTCAATCCTCAATCATGATCTTGCGTTTCCTTTCATTATTGAAACCTCTCCAGATTATACGATTGATGCAAAAACGAACGAACCCACTGGTTATGTATGTTTATTCCAACCAAAAACATGGGCCGTCATTGGTAATAAGGATATGATGTATGTGACACTGGAGTGCCGAGATAAAGCACGTAACCGAGTGAAGGTGTCCATTGATTCTCACCAAGTGTTTAAAGAATGGGAAGGACAAAGATTCGGTGTTGTCAGTGCGTCTGTGAATGATAGTGGAACTGACGGAGACCAAACAAGAGGGGATAACATTCACACGTTTTCTTGGAAACCTCAAAAAGGGGACTGGGGGCAAATGTCTCTAGTCGCAGAAATCACTTATGGTCCTGAAAATTTAAAAACAACTTTAACTTCTAGTTTTTTTTCCAGTCCTTCTATCCCTGCAGAGTTTAATGGAGTTTTTTCTGATTCCTTACAAGATGGATCTTTGATTGTGAGAGCCGTAGTCAATGTTTACAAAAAAGGAAAGTATCATTTAGAAGCTAATTTAAAAGACGAAAAAAATGGGGAATACATCGCCTATGCTGTGTATGATGGAGATCTTGTATCTGGCTCAAATGAGGTGGAATTTACTTTCTTTGGGAAAATTTTACGAGACAAGGACCTAGATGGTCCCTATATTGCAACTTCCTTTCGTGGTCACAGAGTGAATTTGCCAATTGATCCTGATTGGTTTAACCAAGGTGCAGAAGGCCTTCGTAAAATCCAAGCAGCAAAAACAACAGAACCAGATCGTGAGCTTGTAGTTCCTTATAAAGATGAATACAAAACCAGATACTACAAAGTAGAATCCTTCTCGAATGCCGCATGGGACTCTGCGGACAAACAAAATAGAATCCGTCAAATCAAGGCATTGCAGTAAACGAACATGTTACACAAAATCAAAATATTCATTAAAAAGAGACCGTTTATTAGTCTCTTACTCCTTTTCATTCTTTCGCTTCCAGTAACGTTACATTTTCTGTTTTGGGGACTTGTTGCTTTGAAGGCTCCGAGATACGAAGGTGAAATCCGCTCTGAGAAATTAACAGCGAAGGCCACAGTGATTCGAGATTCCGTTGGGATTCCTCATATTGTGGGTGAAGATGCAAAGTCCGCTTACTTCGCATTAGGTTTTACAATGGCACAAGATCGTATTTTCCAGATGGAGTTGCAAAGACGCATTGGAAAAGGGGAACTCACTGAAATTTTTGGAGAAAAACTAATCCCTTCAGATCAGTTTTTGAAATCTTTATTATTAAAACAATCTGCTGAAGTCTATGCAAATAAGGCGCAGCACGTATACCCTGAGGCTTGGGAACAACTAGATTGGTTTCTGGAAGGAGTGAATCATTTCCTCGTAACAGAACCACTTCCAATCGAATACACAATTCTTGGAATCCAACCCAGGCCATTTGACAGAGTGGATGCAATTTCTTTCTTATTCTACATGGGATTTTCCTTCGCTGAAGGAATCAAATCTGATAGTTTGTATTCCATCATGGAATCGGAGTTAGCGGGTAGAGTTGCTGGAGAGTTGTTTCCGAGATACGATTTCGAACCTAACGCTTCCATTTTGGAATCCCAGCCAGGTGTGAAAAAACTAGCACTCAATACAAAGAAAAATTTCCGATTGGATTCGAAGCCAACGAGTCTTGATTCGACTCAAACGCAAAAATTAAGTGCAAACCATAGAGAAGCAAAGAAAGACATTACCAATTTAAAACAATTGGTTGATTTTGTAAGCGCTCTTCAATTACCGATTGAACCTTTAGAGGGAAGTAATTCTTGGCTTGTGGGACCGAGTCGCTCGGCAAGCGGTGGAGCCGTTCTTGCAAATGATCCGCATATTGCTTTGTCCAATCCAGGTGCTTGGTATGAAGCTTACATTGAATACCCTGGGTATGAAAATTATGGGTATTTTTTGTCCATCATCCCTTTTCCGCTCATCGCTCATAACCGTGACAAAGCATGGGGACTTACCATGCTCGAACAGGATGATGTGAATTTGTATTTTGAGACCATTGAGAATGGAAAATACAAATCAGGTTCTACTTGGAAAGATTTAACCTATTATAAAGATGAAATCAAAAAGAAAGATGGAACAACCATTCCATTAGAAGTAGCCATCACAAACCACGGACCTATCATCACCGAACACATCAAAGGTTACAAGGGAAGACCCGTCAGCTTGTATTGGGCACACCATCATTTAGAAAATCCCTTGTTAGACGTATTGTTTAAGATGGGAAAAGCCAAGTCATTCCAAGAGTTGGATGCGGCATCTTCGATGATTGGCGCACCTGGACTTAATTTTAGTTATGCGGATAAAAATGGAAACATTGCCTATTATGCAGTGGGAAGATTCCCTATTTTAAAATCAGGTAACCCGAGAAAAATTTTGGAAGGTTCCACTGGAGAAAATGATGTCATTGGATATCTTCCTACAAAAGACAATCCAAAGATCATCAATCCGAAAAATGGAATCATTGTGACAGCAAATAACCTTGTAACCGCTGGGAAATTGCCAGGTGTAGGCAAACCAGAAGGGAACTGGCAACCCCCAGATCGTTTTCAAAGGTTAGTTGGGATTTTTGAAACCCAAGAAAAATGGAGCCTTGAGGAACTTGCGGCGATTCAAAATGATTCAGTTTCTTCGTTTGCACCAGAATACTTGGAAATCCTTTTTTCTTCTGTGAAAGATTCGAAGTCAGTAAGTGGTAAAAAAGTTCTAGAGATTTTAAAGAATTGGAATTTTGAACATTTTCCAGAGTCCCAAGGTGCAGCGGTGTATGATGTGTTTTTCTACATCACCATGAAGGAACTTCTCATTGATGAAATGGGTCCAGAACATTTTGAGTTATACGGAGATATCGCTGAATATTGGAATGCGTATAGAAGATTTCTTCGTAATGCAAGCTCTCCATACTGGGATGATTTGCGCACGGTTGGTGTTCTTGAAACCAGAGAGGATATCCTAAAACGCTCTGTCGAAGAAACGGCGCGGTATTTGGAAAAACATGTGTCTGCCTCTCCGAGTCTTTGGAAGTGGAAATATTTGTATAAAATTAAACACCCTCATCCACTGGGAGTTTTACCGTTGATAGGTGGTATATTTAATATTGGTCCTATGCCAAGTGCTGGTGGGGCTGAGGTAGTCAACAATCTGAAATACAAATTGATGAAGGAAGACTGGACCGCAACAGCAGGACCTTCCAAACGTCGGGTGATTGATTACGGAAGATTTGAAGAATCAGTGACGCAACTCCCAATTGGGAACAGTGGGAATTTAGGGAGTCCATTTTACGGTAACTTGGTGGAGGATTACGTGAATGGAATCCATCGAAAGATTCTTTACTCCAAAGACCAAGTAGGTGCTGGAAAGTATCGTTTGGAATTCCAACCGAAATAGGTGATTTTTCCCTACCCAAGTGGTAGGGATTTCATTTTTCTTCTCTGCCCGTTTTCAAATTGGTCGATCCTTAAAGCAGATGGTTCGACTGGTTTTATTTCCACTATTCTTTGTTTCGTATCTTTGGGCACAGTCACCACAAGATCGAATGGCTTTTGCCTTTCGAAGCCAAACCTCACTTGATCCACTCCGTATGATTGTTGTAGGTGAGGTGGTTGGCATTGAAAAAGCCAGCTTTTACGAAGTAGATAAACTTTCACAAGAATTGGAAGTGGACACAAGGCCCGATACTGTGACGATCAAGGTAGCAGATCCAAAAGGAATCCGTGTCGGCCAAACCTTATATCTCTTGGAAAAAAACCAAGACCATAAAACATTCCGTGATGGGAACATTGTAGGAATGATCACTGTAAAATCAGTCTATCTTACCACTTTTTTTGGATGGCAAGTTCGTGGGGAAGGGTATCTTCGCTTGATCGAAGATCGTCCTGTGACAGCCGCTAGGTTACTCGATACAACAAAATACGAAGAAGCATTCATCGCAAAAAAACAAGGGGATCATTATTTTGCCAAAGGCCAAATGGAAGAAGCCCTACGTAAATACAAACATGCCGTCTCTTTGGATCAAAGTTCACCTGATTTACATTACGCCTTAGGAAAGGCACATTGGAAAGATGGAGAAGGGTATGTCTCCACAGCTTTCGAATATTCCATGGCTTGGAAAAATAGAGAAAGGTTCTCGAATCCCCAAGAACGTTTGTTATTCTTAGTGGATTATTTGCGCTTTTTAACGTTCTACTTCAAAATAGAAGGCAAAGAAAATAAAAAACAATTGGAACTTATGCCTCAAGTGGCAAAGGAAGCACGTACCTTCTATCCGAAAAATTACGAAGTTTGGTTGTATAGTTTTGAAGTTACGTTTTTAAATTTACTATATACCAATTTAGCAGGGAACTCTGTCGATCTTCGAAAAACTCGTGATGAGCTCGCCCTAAGAGCCGAGGAATTCTTAAACAAAGCTTACTCTTTACGCAAATCAGATTATTATTTGCACAAGTTGGCTTGTGAGTTTTATCACTTACGTTGGAAGGAAACTAGAGGAACACAAGAAGAGTCTACTTATAGATCTAAACTTGTGGAGCATGGAAAACTTCTCCGTCTATATTATACGGGAGAGACAACTCTTTCGGAAGATTTACTCAATGCCATACGACTGGCCGAAAAACAATCTGGTCTACTCTGAAAGAATCTTCATACTCTTTTCGAATAAATAAGACTCTAAATATAACATATCATCTGGTGCGGAGCTAAAATAGTTCACACCCAGATGGTAGTGATCTCCTTTGTCCAAAAATCGAATGATTTCTCCGCGAAGGATCATTGTTCTTTCTTTATTCAGTGGGATAAACATCTTAATGATATTGTGACGTTTCAGGTAATGAAATAAACGTTTGTCGTAAATTTCGAAAAGTAGGCCATCCAATGAAATGTCCACCACTTTGGTTGTGGATTGCATGGTCTCATAACTTCCATATTGAATGGCAATTTTTGTGAATACATAACTGATAATTTCGGCTAATTCAAATATGTACACTGCTTGGTTTTGAGAAATCGTAAAACGTTCCATTGCTGTTGAATATACTTTGATATAACCAACCACATCTTCATACAATCGAATTGGTGTAATGATATAAGAAACGAGAAAGTTTCGGGACTCGTGTTTTCGCATGGATTCAAAAAACTCCAATGCAAATTCGTCTCCTAAATCCTTTGCCATTTCTTTGTGTTCGGAAAAATAATTAAATAAAACATCATCTTTTGTTTCGTTGATATAGGAAGTGATTCGGTTACAATCTGAGATATAAATGGTTTTCCCTGTTCGAAGGATTGTTTTTTTTGTAAAATCTTCAAACTCACTTAACTTTTCATCTTCTTTGAAAAAATGGATTTCATAATCTTTTGAAATCCTCTCGATTGCTTCCGTTAACATGATATTGATGAGTTTGCTATCTGGCCTATCTTTTCGTACTTCCTTCATTAGGTGAGGGAATCGGCTTTCCGCATATAGGTTTTTCCCGACTTCTCTCGAACCCCCAGACAAACTGCGAAAGAGGATGATGAAGTTCATAAACAAATCATCTACAGGAATCCTTTTGTTGGTTCTGAGTTGGTAGGATTGTAACTCAGTTGGTGTTTTGATGACAATTTGTTCTTTTTGGATGTCGAGGATGACTACTTCAAACTGGTAGTTGATGTTCATGACCTCAAATCGAACACGAGCTCGTCTAGAACCTTTTTCAACTAGATCAGGTATGAGAAGTGTGACGGTATGAGCTTCAATTTCTTCGACAGCGGCCACCAGAGTGTCTTCTTCGTAGATGAATTCGAACTCCCTATTGTCTGCCTTCAGGTAATAAAATAGGTGTTTAACAATATTGACGTCGGAACCAATGATGGTCTCATCAAATAACGATTCTAGAATCGTGATGAGTTCCTGCATCGAGTCTGTTCTGCCGATCGCCATACTTACATTATCGTTTTTTTCAGACCCAAAACTGATTTTCAGCTAGAGAAAATGTGCTGGGAAACGACAGAATTCGCCGAAATGGGAAGTATATGGAACTAACTCTCCCAAAACATGTAAATCCAGAACTCATGCCAATGATCCGACAAGGACTCTTAACCCCAGAAAAAGTCGCCATTCTGTCGGAACTGCATAATATGGTGGAACGATTTGCAGGTTCTCTTTACACCGATGAAGAGGCCCAAAAGAAAATTTTGGAAAAAACAGGAGCAGTCCCTGACCTCATCACTTGGGGAGATTATTTCCAAACAGAAGTGGCGTCCCGTTTTTATTTAGAATCAGAAGACTCTCTTCGCAGGATTGTCGATACGATTCGGTTTGATTTGATTTCTGCGCATCTAATTTTTTCAGGAAAACCTGATCATTACAAAGATAAAATCCGCGCCGATGTTTTGTTCAGCAAAGGTTTTGATTCTGCTATGCCAAATCAAAACTTGGAAAGTCAACATTTGGAAATTTTACTCAACTACTTTGAAAATATGGATCTAGGGAACAAACCTTTATCTTTACAAGATAAAGCCTGGTACGAATCCTTTCAGATAGATGAAATCGCGATTTGAGACCAAAGAGTATGAATTCCTAGAAATAGAATCCCGTGAAACTGAAGATGGAACCATTGTCTCCATCTTCTTAAACAATCCCTCTTCTCGAAATTCCATGACGTGGAAAATGGGGGAAGAATTTTCTCATGCCATTCATTCTATTCGCAAACAAAAAAAATTACCAAGAGTTGTGATCATTTCGGGCAGAAATGATGTGTTCTGTGCTGGTGGTGATTTGAATTTATTACGTTCTTTCTCTGAAAAAAGTTTCTCGCAAAACAAGCGTGATATGAGAAAGTTCTATGGTTTCTTTTTGTCCGTGAGAAAACTTCCTATCCCTGTGATTGCTGCTGTCAACGGTCATGCCATAGGTGCTGGTCTTTCCCTTACCTTTGGTTGTGACTTACGTATTTATGCAAGTGATGGAAAGTATTCTTTTAATTTTGTTCGATTAGGAATCCACCCAGGTATGGGATCAAGTTATCTGGCTCCAGAGTTACTTGGAAAAAGTTTAGGTGGTCGTTTGCTTCTCACAGGTGAGACGTTTGATGGAAACAAAGCCAAAGAGTGGAATCTTGCAATCGATGCTGTTCCAAAAACATCTGTGTATGATCGTGCCATGGAGCTTGCCATATCGTTATCGAAAGCAGCCCCACTTGCTTTGCAGGAATTGAAACAAAATCTATACTCCTGGAAACAATTAGATTCTGCCTTGAAAAAAGAAGCAGAATCTCAAGCGCGTAACTTTATCTCGGATGACTTTAAAGAGACGATTCAGAGTATCATAGAAAAGCGGGATCCCAAATTTCTGGGAAAATAAAATTTTAGAAAGTTTCTAAAATTTTGTCTCGACAATGGATTGGTAGAGGTTACTATAAATTCTAGATGTCTGACCCTTCGCAAAATCCTGATTGTTTTATTTGTGACTATAAAAATCATAACGTGCTTCACTGCGCGGCACATGAGACCATAGAGAGAATCAATGCAGGCAAAGACTTCACTGTTTTTACCCGGGGGAAACACCTCGTAACAGCTGGTGCCAAAGCAGAAGGATTTTTTTTCATCAAGTCTGGACTTGCGAGAAGTTACGTGCAACTCCCAAGTGGAAAGGAACAAACATTGCGTCTCAGCGGACCGGGCGATTGGGTTGGGTTTCGCGATTGTATTTCTGATTCTGTTTTCCATCACAATGTCATTGCTGTGGAAGACACTCATGCTTGTTACATCACAGGAGCTCTCATTGATGCTCTGGTCAAAGATGACAATAATTTTCAAAAAGAAGTGTTCCGCCAAATGGCCAAAGAATGGCGTGAGATGGAAGAACATGTGGTCTCATTAGGAACAAAACAAGTTCATGAAAAATTAGCAGAGATTCTCATTGTTTTGGACAATGCCCAAGGTCGAAAGAACCATGTAGAACTGAAAGTGACAAGAGACGTTCTTGCAACGTTTATAGGTACAAAAACGGAAACTTTGGTACGGGCCCTCTCGGATCTTAAAGCTCGAGAATTTATCTCTGTGGACAAAAATCGAATCGATATCCTGAACAGAGAAGCGTTGTATTCTCTTTCAAAAATTGCCTAATTTTTTCTCATTCCTATTAAGCAAGTGCCTTGGAATTCCGATGGTAGAAGTGATTGATAATCAAGGTAGGGTCTGTTGCCTGATTTTACCTTACATCACTCCCGGGGGGCTTCCGAAAGGATTCCCCCTTTTTTTATTTCCCTTGTTTCTTTCCCTAGACTCTAAATTTTGGAAGTACCATGAGTAGAAATCGAAGCCAGGGACCTAGTTTATTTGGGAATCCCATCCTTCATCCTTTGAATGTGATTTTAATCCTCAATTGTTTTGTCTTTTTTTTACAATACTTTGCCAACCAACAACTTATCTTCCGATTTGGTCTCACTCCTGATTTTGTTTTGAGTGGGGAAGTCTGGCAAGTATTCACTTATGGATTTTTACATGCCGTTGATTTGATTCCATTCCATTTACTCGTGAATATGTATGGAATGTATATGTTAGGAAGCAACATCATACCGATCATTGGAAAATCAAAGTTTACAATTTTGTATTTTGCCTCTCAGATTGGGGCAGGAATCTTTGTCGTACTTTCTGCCTATTTAAATTTGATGTTAGGTGGTGGAATCCCTGTTTTGGAGTCAATGACAACACAGACCATTGGTGCTTCAGGAGCACTTTTCGGCTTACTCGCGTTATTCGGTCTTTTTTATCCCAATGCAGAATTGTTATTATTTATTTTCCCAGTGAAAGCGAAAAATGCGGTTTGGGTATCTCTCATCATCGGGTATTTGATTTCTCAATTTGGGAATGGTGCCATTTCCAACACTTGCCATTTGGGCGGTGCACTCACGGCATTAGCACTCGTGAAACTATTTCCAAAACATTTTTTACCAAGTACGATTCCATATCTCCCTGGATTGGAATGGGAAGAGCCAAACCAAAGAGAAATACAATCTCAGGCAAAACCAAAAATGACTCCCGTCGAAGATTTGTTTTTGGATCAAAAAAAGTTCAATGAGTCCGTTTTGAAACAAATTGACTCCAAAAAGGATGTATCCTCTGTCATTTCCTATTTAGAGCCACTCCAAGTGCAAAATGCAAATATTTGCCCACCATCTACGTATAATACCGAAGATCCCATTTGTTTGCGCTGTGAATGGTTGCCAAATTGTGCCTTACGTAGGGCCAAGGGATAATTTTTCGTCTTATTCCTTGACACGTATCTAAGATAGGGATAATGAAACTATGCCTGATGAAAAAAAGTCCTCTGTCGACGAGGTGCTAAAACGAGAAAAATTGGCCAAAGAATTCGAGAAGGAAAAACGTATTTCCGAAAAGAAAGCGATTGAGCAAGCAGCGGCAAAATTGTCTTCGCAAAGCCAAGTTACTACAGAGACTTCCAAATCGTCCAAATTCATCACCAACATTGACATTGCCTTTTCTCAGGCAAAAACAGACTTACGTTATTACTTTTTGAATGATGGCAGTTATGCTGATGATTTCAAACGTATGTTTGTGGAAAATGAGTCCATTTTCAAACGTTATGGCATCACGAGTCAAAAGTATTTGGAGTACATTCGTGAATCCTTCGATCGTTATAAGAAAATTCATGACATGATGCCCCTCGATCCTATGAAACCGAAACACTTCAAATATGTAGAAGATTCCATCTCGGAACTCATCCGGATGTTCAACCAACGGTTTGGAAAATAAACAAAAGAAAAACTTCTAAAAATACCAGATTTCTCCAAAAAACTGAGAAGAAAAAACCTTCAGTTTGTTAGTCCCAGTAGAGGGACTTTTTTGAACGCACGCTGGAAACGCTTATTGCTTTTTACATTCATCGCTTTGGTCTATTGTTTTTGGGTTTTTATTGGGTATAATTTAGTTGGTGTTTTGAGTCTCGCTTCCTAAAACTCTCCTACATTCTCTCTTGACAGCTGGCTTTTCTACCAAACATGCTTAGGAATATGGTGGAATCCAGAAAAACATCCGAAACAGACATCCGCTTGGACTTAAACCTCCGGGGCAGTGGTGTTTATACTTTTGATACCGAAATCCCTTTTTTTGAGCATATGCTCTCTCACATAGCCAAACACGGCCTCATTGATATGGATCTAAAACTACGTGGGGACATTGGCATTGATTGCCACCATTCCGTGGAAGATACGGCCATCCTACTTGGACAAATGATCCACAACCAACTTGGGGACAAAAAAGGGATCTTTCGATATGGCCATTTCACCCTACCAATGGATGAAGTGCTAACCACTGTTGCAGTAGACCTCGGGGGAAGATTTTATTTTAAATACACTGGGCCATCGCTTGACGGAAAGTTTGGAATCTACGACGCCGAACTTACGTTAGAGTTCCTCCAGAAATTAGCACTCAATGCAAAAATGAACTTACATGTTGTGGTTCATTACGGAGAAAATAGACATCATATCCATGAGTCGATTTTCAAAGCATTGGGAAAAGCATTACGCCAAGCCATTGCGATTGATTCCAGTGCGAAAGATCAGATCCCTTCTACAAAGGGAATGCTCGAGTGATTGCTGTTTTAGACTTTGGAATGGGGAATATCCATTCCTTATTGAAAGCTGTTTCGTTACATACAAATGATTTTGTTTTTACAAGTGACGTAAACGAAGTCAAAAAAGCCGACAAGATCATTTTGCCTGGAGACGGTCATTTTGATAAAGCCATGCAAAATCTAAATGAGCTTGGGTTTGTTTCTCTGATCAAGGAACATGTTGCGGCAAAGAAATATCTATTTGGAATTTGTATCGGTTATCAAGTGTTATTTGAAGATTCTGACGAAACAAATAAACCTGGCTCTACCATTCCTGGTCTTGGATTGATTCGTGGGAAGATCAGAAAGTTTGAAGGGAAACCCAATCTTAAAGTTCCACATATGGGATGGAACAAACTCTTTGATATCAAACCAAAAAATACAAAACTACTGAAAGAAATTCCAAATGAATCCTTTATGTATTTTATCCATTCGTACAGGCCAGTTGGTGTAGATCGGTTGGATATCACTGCCAATTGCCATTATTATGGCGAAACCTTTCCTGCAGTTGTAGAAAAAGAAACTGTATTTGGTACTCAATTCCACCCAGAGAAATCTGATAAACTAGGGCTTGGAATCCTCAAGAACTTTATTGAACTCTAATGTTAGTATTACCAGCAATTGATTTACTCGACAATGAAGCAGTCCGCCTTTTGCAAGGTGACTACTCCCAGAAAACGGTTTACTCTTCTGAACCTGAAAAGATGATTCAGGTCTTTGAAGAACAAGGTGCCACTCTGATTCACATTGTAGACTTAAATGCCGCCAAAACCGGCAAATCAGAGAACGAAGCGACGATTAAAAAAATCAAAGAAAAATGTTCCGTCACACTTGAATTAGGTGGCGGAATTCGTTCCATTGAAAACATGAAATTTTATGATGGGTTAGGTGTCTCGCGTCTTATTTTAGGAACAGTCGCTGTGGAAGATCCCAAGACAGTGGAGAAGGGGCTTTCTCTTTTCGGTCAGGATCGAATTGTCATTGGAATTGATGCCAAAAATGGATATGTTCGCACCAAAGGTTGGGAAACCAACTCTGGCATTTTGTACAAAGAGTTTGTAAAACAAATGTATGATATGGGTGTTCGGCATGTGATTTTTACCGATATTTCCAAAGACGGTATGATGGAAGGCCCGAATACAGATGTTTATTCAGAGTTACTTACGGAATTTCCCGATTTACAACTCGTGGCTTCTGGTGGGGTTTCATCGAAAGAGGATTTGGTAAACTTGTATGAGAGAACCAAAGGGAAATTGTTCGGTGCCATCACAGGAAAAGCCATTTATGAAGGAAAATTGGATCTAAAAGAAAGTATCAGGATTCTAAATCAAAAGAGGGAATTAAGAACATGAATCGCAAAAATTTAG
Source organism: Leptospira sp. WS60.C2 (assembly GCF_040833955.1). Lineage (NCBI taxonomy): Bacteria > Pseudomonadati > Spirochaetota > Leptospiria > Leptospirales > Leptospiraceae > Leptospira > Leptospira milleri. The sequence continues at coordinate 845,904 of NZ_CP162133.1, forward strand.
CAATTGGTGGGTTAGTCGTAGGAGTTTTAGGAATTCTTTTGTCTTTCCTATTAGCAGTAGAGTATTTTGGCATCGGTACGGACAATCTTGCTGGGGCCGCATGTTCGGCATTAGGTGGTGGAGATTCCTGCTTAAAAGTAGCGGAAAGCTCTTATTCCGCAATCCCTGGCGTTCCTTTCTTGGGGAATGTTCCAATCGCCTTACTGGGTTTTGGATTTTATGGATTGGTTGTATATGCATTTTACCTAATTTCCAAAAGCACAAGTTCCGAGGAGGTATCAAAACTCCTTTCTCTTCTTGTGCCAGTTTTAGTTTTGGGTTTTGTCTTTGATCTGATCTTATTTGGGATCTCTGTTGGGATCATCGGAACCATTTGTCAATTGTGCTTTTTGACTTACATCGTCACGATCTCTTTGCTTGCCATTGTATATCTTTTATGGAAAGTGGAAGGGAAATCAGAATTGAACATTCCTTCTGCGATCAAAGATGGTTTTGCGACATTCGGACTTGTCTTCTTTTTTAGTTTTTCTGTTGGTTTTGCCGCAAGCAAAATGTGGGTAAAAGGAGAATCTTCCAATACTCTTGCTACATCTAGAGGAATGGATTCCCAAGAAATCCAATCAAAAATTGATGCTTACTTTTTGGAACCAACTCTTGGAATCAAAGTGGTTGGTTCTCCCACCATCGGAAAAAAAGATGCACCTATTACGATTGTGAAATATGCCGATTATAACTGTGGTCATTGTATGCATACAAGTCATATTTTGCATACGGTGCTTTCTGAGTATGATGGAATGGTAAAGGTTGTATATAAGAATTTCCCACTAGACGGTTCATGTAACCGCCTCATGCAACAACCACGTCCTGGTGCGACTTCTTGCATTGCCGCCATGGCAGCGATATGTGCTGACAAACAAGGAAAGTTTGAGCCAATGTATCGCGGGTTATACGATAACCTAGAGAAGGGTGTTGCTCATTCGGGTGCAAGTGTCGTCAATTTAGGAAATCTCATTGGTCTGAATGTCAATGCACTCAAAACTTGTATGGCTTCTAGAGAAGCACAAAACCAATTGAATGCCGAGATCGATGAAGCAGAAAAACTGAACATCCAATCCACTCCATCTCTATACATCAATGATCGTAGAATTGAAAGTGGAACACCAAATCCAGTTTTCTTAAAAACCTTACTCGAACAAATCATTCAAAAGATGTAAAAAAAAATTCTTCGGCACCTATTTCGTTATAGGTGCCAAACGAATGGGTCCTTCTGGGAATCGAGAAGGATCCCCTACCAAGTCAAGACTCCAAGAATCTAATACCGTTTTGTCTTTTGTATGAAGTGCTGGTCTTAGGCTTAACACAGAATTGTTTTGTTTGTATAAAGACCTTCGTCCGTAAAACCAGCCATTGGTTTCTTCTGCATGTGTATTTTTTCCATACACACCACGCATTAGAAAACTTTGTTTTGTTTCTTCTGCTAATTTGCGAAAAGACTCTGGGTCCATGGAGATAGTATGATCTGGACCATCCAAACTGCGATCCAACGTAAAATGTTTTTCGATGATCACAGCACCAAGTCCAATGGCAACTGCAGAGGCAATGGTTCCACCTGTGTGGTCGCTAAAACCAACAACATAGTTTGTTGTATCCAGATAAAAAGGAATCGATTGTAAATTTACTTTCTCTAGGGGAGTCGGATACATGGATACACAATGCAGAATACAGGTTTCAACATTTTCTTTTTGGAATTTTGAAATCGCACGTGTCACTTCCTCTGGCAAAGCCGCTCCAGTGGAAACTAGGATGGGTTTTCCTGTTTGGATCACTTTGTCCAAAAGAGGTAAGTTGACAATATCCCCAGAAGCAATTTTAAAAACAGGGACATCTAGGTCACATAACAGATCGACTGCGGAATTGCAGAGAGGGGTAGAAAAAAAATCAAGCCCAAGATCCAAAGCAGTTTTTTGGAATTCTCGATGAAGGGTTTCGTTCAATTCATATTGTTTGAAGATATCAAATAAAAACTTTACATCAGGATTTTTCGAATCGATGAACTCTTCCGTGCGGTAGGTTTGAAACTTAACCGCATGCGCACCGGATTCTTTTGCTTTATCGATGGTGCGCTTTCCGATTTCTATGTCAGCATTGTGGTTTAGGCCAATTTCTGCGATTAAATAGGGTTCTGAGTTTCGAGTGAGAGTTTTTTTGCCAATGTGAAAATCCAAAGTGTGCCTCTAGATTTCATTGTCGGCAGTTTAAACAAATCCTAAAATTTTTCCCAACTGATACACAAAGAAGGACGTGGAAATGGCGAGAGTTGTCATATATAAAAACTGAACCATTGGCCAAAACAAACTTCCTGTTTCTTTTTTTGTCACAGCTAGAGTTGACATACATTGGCTTGCAAACGCAAAAAAGAGAAGGAGAGAAACTCCAGTCAGAGGTGTCCAAACAAGGCGTCCGTCTGCTTTCCGATCGGAACGAAGAGTTTCTCGTAAGGATTCCGATTCTTCACCTTCCTCTTCTGATCCATATAACACTGCCAAGGTGGATACCATAACTTCACGTGCGGCAAATGAAGTTAAAATGGAAATTCCAATTTTCCAATCAAAACCCAGTGGTTCGATGGCAGGTTCCATGACTTTGCCGACACGACCGATATAGGATGTTTCGATTGGACTTGTTTTCCATACATCATCTTTGTATTGGGCAGGGAAATGGCTTAAAAACCATAAGACCACTGAAATATAAAGGATGATTTGTCCTGCCGTTGCCAAAAAGGATTTTACCTTCCCGTAAACGGTAAAAAACAAACTTTTATAGGAAGGTATGTTATATCTGGGAAGTTCCATCACAAAGTAGGATGCGTTCTCTTTAAAAACCGTCTTTCGGAAGAGAAGGGCAAAGGCAAAACTCACCGTCATTCCAAGGAAGAACATGGAAAATAAAACAAATCCTTGGACATTGAAAATACCAAAGATTGGCGGATAACTAAAAACAGTTCCTACAATGAGAATGTAAACAGGGTATCTTGCCGAACACATAATGAGTGGAGACACCATGATCGTTGTAAATCGATCTGATTTGTTTTCGATGGTTCTTGTTCCAAGAATCGCAGGTACAGCACAAGCAGCAGAAGAGAGTAGGGGAATGAAGGATTTTCCAGAAAGTCCAAATTTTCCCATCAATCGATCCATAAGGAAACTCGCTCTTGCCAAATATCCAGATTCTTCTAAGATTCCGATGAATAAAAAGAGAAGCGCAATTTGTGGTATAAAAACAACAACACTTCCTACACCACCTAATATCCCTTCTACGAGTAGAGACTGAAACGGCCCTTTTGGAATTGCATTGGAAGTGAGATCTTGTAACGCAGAGATTCCTTGTTCGATGAAATCCATGGGGATTTCTGCAAAACTAAATAGACTTTGGAAAAGAAGACCCATCAAAAGGAAAAAACAAAGAAATCCTAAAACAGGATGCAAAAAGACACGATCTAAACTCTCTTCCCATCCTCCTTGGGTGACACTTGGGATCTGTATCGTTTCTGTGATGATTTTTTTAATGAAGATGGATCGGTGGACCATTTCATCTTGGTATCCAAACTGGAATTTTTTGGACTCTAATTCTTTCTTTAAAAATTCTTTTGTTTCGGAAGGGAATTGTTCTAAGTAACGATTGTCTTGTAAGTGTGGGTCTCCGTTCAAAAACTTTAATGCTTGGGAAAGGAAAAATTCAGCTTCATTGGTTGTGATCTTTAACTTTTGTTTGAGTTTCGAAAGAAAGTTTTCTTCTGCTGTTTCCCATTTCCAGAGTCGTTTCTGTTTGCGAAAAGAATTCTCGTCGGATAGTAAACGTTTTAAATCTTGAATTCCTTCTCCTGATTTTGCATTCACAAGTACAATTTCTAAACCAAGCGATTGTTTGAGAGCTTCTAAATTCAGCCTGATTTTTTTCTTCTCTAAAACATCTTTCATGGTGAGAACCACCAAGGTTGGTACGCCCATGTCGATGATTTGTAACAAAAATTGCAGACCTCTCTCTAAATTAAGAGCATCTAATACATAAATAACAGCTTCATCTTCTTTTCTTTGAAGTAAAACTTCATAGGCAATTTTTTTGTCTTCGGCGATTCCACCAAGACCGTATGTTCCTGGTAAGTCGGTGACTTTTAATTCGAGATTCGGTAAGGAAACAAAACCTTCTTTTTTTTCTACGGTGACACCGCTAAAGTTTCCTGTCTTTTGAGTAAGACCTGTGAGTTGGTTGAATAATGTTGTCTTCCCACAATTTGGGTTTCCGACTAAGTAAATGTTTTTTTGTTTCATCGTTTGATTGGTTTCAGTAAAATTGCTTCTCCGTCTTTCATGCGTAACCCAATGGTGGTTCCACCAAGTGTACAGATAAGTTTACCAAGTAACATAGATTTGGTTTTGAGGAATATTTCTGCTCCAGGGAAAAAACCAAGTTCCAAAAGTTCTGTGATCATTGGTTTTGGCAATTGGTCCAAGTTGATGGACTGAATTTCAGCCGATTCCCCTTCGTGTAAGTCTAGTAATGTCATGTTTTACCAATTACAAAATTTTGTGAGTCTCGGAACAAATTGATTTCTGGTGCCATGGATTTTACATAGCGATCAAAATATAACATTTGTTTCATGAGAAGAGCGAATTCTCTGGGAATTTTTAATCCATTTTTTTCAGCAATTTCCTTCATTTCAAACATGATTCGATTGACCTTGGATTCATCAAACATTTCATTTTCTGTCAAATGAACATAGACTGATTCCAGTTCATTGAATACGGAATCCAATTCTTTTGCAAGAAGTGTTGGATTCACTCCACTGTCTGTAGAATCCATTTCGACTAGTCCTTTTGCAACTAACGTAGGATCACCGATACCAATTCCTTGTGTGAATAACATAAGACCACGCCAAATTTTAGGAGAGATTCTCCCCACGATCCCAAAGTCGATAAAACCAATGCTCCCGTCTTTTAAGATCATCAAATTGCCAGCATGCACATCGGCATGGAAAAAACCTTGGTTCGACAACGAAGAGAACCAAATTTCTAATGCATCACTGAGTACCTTTCTTGGATTATCAGTAAATTGCCGTAACCCTTTTTCGTCTGTGATAGGAACTCCATAAAAACGTTCCATGGTGAGCACTTTCTTTGTGGAGAGGGCGTGGTAGACGCGAGGCACTCTTGCCCTTGTTTCTTTTGCTTTTAAGAGATAGGCTTCAAACTCTTCGATGTTTTTTGCTTCTTGGATAAAATCAATTTCTTGTAAGATGGACGTTTGGAATTCCTGAAACATCGCAGTGAGTCCTGATTTTTTAAACTCAGGGGCGATGACTTCTAGCACTTTCGTGAGAAGGCCGAGAATCTGCATGTCGGTTTTTAAAGTTAGGTGCACATCTGGTCTTTGCACTTTGACGACTACATCTAAGCCTTCCTTAGTAACTGCCGCATGCACTTGGGCAATGGAAGCGGAAGCAAGAGGTGTTTCTTCAAAACTATGGAAGAGGGTTTCCAGTTTACCCCCGAGTTCTCGTTCCACCGAAGATCGGATGTCTCGAAACTGGACGGGCCTTACCGAGTCGAGACAGGCTTGCATTTCTTCCACATACTCGATGGGAAAGAGCGATGGGGCACTGGCAATGAATTGCCCGAGTTTGATATAGGTGGCTCCTAAAGAGGAAAAGGCTTCTCTGAGGGAGATGGCAATTTCTCTGTGGTTTGGTTCCCCCTTGGCAAGTTTGGTAAGGATTCCCAAAAGTTTCGTAGAAAACACGAAACTGGAATGTGCCACTCGGAGGCTTGAGTGGAGACCGAAGGAGACAATCTCGGAAAAAGAGTCCATAAGCCCTAATTTGGGACCTAAATGGGGATTGGAAACGACAAAATGGGCTCCGGACTTACAATTGAAATAGAGTTGCAGGATTAGGTCCCGACCAAAAACTTATCAAATCGCACCCATGAGCCAAGAAACTGTCCTGTACCAAGAGTTAGAGAAACTCGATCTCAACGAGATCAAAAAAATCGCAAATCTTTGGAACATCCAAAAGATCCCAGGAAAGGACAAAAAATCGACAATTTTGGGTCTCATGGAGATCTTCCAAAACGAATTTTACCTAAAGGGTGTTTTGGAAAAGTTCACTCCCCTCCAAGTCAACATCCTGACTTCTATTTTGAAAAACAAAGGGGTCATGACACTCGGAGAAATTTCGAGAAAGGTCAACATTCCACCCATCAACGTGGAAATGGAACTGAATGTTCTTCGAAAGTATTATCTTTTATACCAAAGAAAAAACCGCGAACGCCTTACAAACAATTTAGATAAATACCATACGTATGATGAATACCAAAAACTCATCAAAGTAGAAACCAACCCTAAGGGTGAGAAGTTTAAGTATTCGATCGAAAAGTCTTTGCACAAAGCAACTCTTAGTGAACTACCTGAAGAGTGGAAAGAAGCTGTAGGCGTAAAGAAAGGCGAACACATTGAGACTTTTTTAAAACAGGCGCTCAGTGCAGAGGTATTACAAAAAATCATCGATGGACTTTCTGATTTTGACAAAGATGTTTTACACCAGATTTATATCCATGGTGGTGTGATCGAAGCGGAAACCATCCGCAATTATATCACAGTCAATCGTGGAAAATTTGAACAAACGATTCCTCACCTAACGGCTCTTTATCTAGTTCGCGATCTTTATTATGTGGAAGACAAATTCATTCGTGTGGTTGTCATTCCAAAAGAAATCCTAGATCATTTACAGTTTTCTCCCATTTTGCCTCCGGTCAAAAAAGGAACACGCGTTCGTCAGGAGAAAATATCTGCGAACGGTCTCGATTTTTTCTTAAACGTAAAAAAACTCATTTCTTATATTTCCAGAAAAGGTTTGAACCTAGCAAAGTCGGGAAAAATCAAGCAAGCAGATCATAAAAGAACCGAAACAGAACTTTTATCTCCTGATATTGAAATTTTCCCAGAAAAAAGCCAAGTTTATCAAATTGAACTCATCCTTCCCATCTTAAAACTGTTAGGTTATGTGGACATCAAGGGTGAAAATGTTATCTTAATCCAAGAAACGGATGAGTTCCTAAAAAAAGATATTTTTGAAATCATGAAGTTAGTCATTCATGAGGTAAATGAAGCAAGAACACGTAGACTGAACCCACCAGAGGTTTTTACTGCGACAGAAGTTCCTTTTTATGAGAAAGGAATTTTGGACAAAACTGTAAAACTCATTATGGCTCATGGAAAAATCAACACTTCGGTGATTTTTTCTCATATCATCCGTGACCATTTGGTGTTTGCTCCTACCTTCCAAATCAAAACGTATGAAGAAGATTTGGCAGATCTTAGAAAAGAAATTATCTCTGCTATTTTTTACTTACAACTGTTTGGTCTCATCGAAGTGGAATACCCACAAAGAAACCTAAGTTTATCAGAACTAGGGCTTCATTATTTCAACCATGAGCCACTTGTCACGGAAACGGAAAAAGGGGGGATCACGATCAACCCAGACTTTTCCATCATTGCGTTCCCTGACCGTGTTTCTCTCCATGGAATTCATTTATTGAAAGCGTTTTGTGAGTTGAAAGACTATGATCGTGTTTATACTTTCTTACTTACAAAAGATAGTTTTCAGTTGGGTATTTTACTTGGATATGATAAAGAAACCTTTATCCATTTCCTCCGTGAATCCTCAAAGGCGGACCTTGCTCAAAACTTACTCTTCTTACTCGATGATTGGGGAAACAACTTACCAATTGTAACCATCACAGAAGACTCAGTTCTCCTCAGAACAAAAGATTCACAAGTGATGGAACTTCTCCTTGGTCAGATCAAAGGGAAAAAGTTTGTATTGGAAGAAGTGAGTCCAACAGGAATCATCATTGAGAAGTCTAAAGTGATGGAAGTGATTGCCATTGCCGAAAAACTCAATATGATCATTCGTTTGAATCGTTAATCACGAGTTGAAGACACACGAAGGATTCTACACTGGAGTAGAAATGAAAAAGACCAACGATTGTTGGTCTTTTTTTTGCCTAGATACTAGAAAGTAAGTTTCGTTCTGGTGAGGTAAATTATTTTTTTTCGCCAGCCGCTAATTCAGGGTCGGTGACTTTGATTTTGCTTTTAAAATCCCATTTACGAAACGGGGAAACGGCATCCAATCGCTCTTGGGTGACAAAGAACAGACGTTCTCCATATTTCACAAGGCCACCCTTGTAGTAGGCATATTTGGTTTTGTGGTCAACTGTGCCAACTTCTACAACCTTATTCCAATCTTCGCAGGTCTTAAGAGAGGGTACCTTTCTGAGATACAACTCCTTAATTGAGTTTTCTTTGACTGCATCGCGAAGTATTTTTTCCCATTCCATATTCGAATAGCCTTTCTATCCTATCCTAAATTTCAATTTCATTTTTCTTTTTATGAGAGTCGAAAGCCTTTGGACTCGTGAAAAAAACAAAAAATAAGACTAAAATAGCCAATATTCTCCAGGGATATGGACCAAATTGTAAAAACGGTGTGGTTCGGAAATGAGAGACAGTCCCAACATCTAGATATCCAATCGCTTTTTGAAAGATGGGAAGTTCTCCCATCATATCTCTTCCCCAAGGATCGTATGCAGTGCTCATGCCTGAAACGGCTACGCGAATGTATGGTCTTCCTGATTCAATGGCTCGTAACCTACCTGCTCCTGCATGTTGTTTGGTTTCTGTGACACTTTCAAACCAAGAATCGTTTGTGAGATTGATGAGAAGTTCGGAAGGAGATGCCAATACCATTTTACGCACAAATTCTGGATATAAAACTTCATAACAAATCAGAGGAGTGAATATAACCGTTTCTCCTGCTTTGGTTTGAATTGATTGCGAAAGAAATTCTATATTGGGAACATGACGACTTGCTTCTGGAAAAAGGGATCTGAGAATCGGGAATTCTCTCTCCATTGGAAGGTATTCGCCGAACGGCAAAAGGATGTGTTTGTATCGTCTATCGGTTTGTAAGGTGATGGGTTGTAAGATGCTAAAGGAATTTCTGGATCCCTCATCCCAAACAAGTTCGTTAAAAAGAAGAGGAGCATTTGCAAGTCCCACAAGTGATTCAGTCATCTCCACAAAACTTTTGCTATATGTTGTATTCGGATTTTCTGAGGCTAGTGTTCCTAAAAATGGAACGGAAGATTCAGGTAAAATCATTGCATCAATCGGTTTTGGGGCATTCTGAATCGCTTCCCTAGAAAGATTGTAAACATCCTGAAGGGTTTTTGTCATAAAGCCAAAGTCTTCCCGAATTTGGTTTTTTGCGTAAGGAGTATTTGGTTGGACTAATACCAAATGGATGTTTTTTTCAACAGGGATTGACTCTGCTAAGAAGAATAAATTGCTAGAAAAAATTAAAACTATAGGAAATAAATAGATCAGTGTTTGTTTCCATTGGTATTCTCGGTTACTGACCATAAGAAACAATAACACAACGGAAAGTACAGAAACTAATCCTAACACTTCCGTTCCAAAACGAGCCATTTGACGCCATAGGATTTGGTTTCGAAATAAATCTCCCCAATACACTGGAAACACCATTGGACAAAGCCAATCGGATAAAAGAAAGAGAGCGGGAAAGACAAGAAGATAAAACTGTGTTTCCTTTACCACTCGATCCTTTGTGAAAAGATAAGATCCAAGGAATACAATTCCAATCTTATAAAAAGAGAAACAGGCATAGACGAAAAAAAGGAATGCTGTTACAAGATGTCCATGTCCTGTTATATTTCTGAGTGCAGCTCCCATCCAAAAAAAAGTAGTGCAGGTGATGAAGAAAGAAAATTGGACAGTATAAAGGATCGCAGAACGGAGTCGTTTGTATTTGATGATTTCTTTAGTCACGAGTAACAAAAAGAGTAGGCATAAAAACCCTGCGGTAGCAAATCCGAAAGGTTCTAAAGAGAGTGAAAAACAAACGGTGGCTAAGAATAAATAGAGCTGGGGAGTATCAATTCCCAGAATTTTTAAGTGTATTTTCATATTCCAGACGACGGGTATATTCCTCTGCCAGTTCCTTACTACCAAGTGTTTTGATTCGTAACTCCATCAGTTTTTTTTCTTTTTCAGAATCCGATAGGTTAGGATTGTTCTTCAAAAGATTTTTTTCTTCCATTTCCAGTTTTGTTATTTTCTCTTCTTCTTCTTTGATTTCTTTTAAAACCTTTTCCATTCGTTCATTACCATCTTTTCCGAAATAACGAATTCTTACGTCTCGTTCTTTGGATTCCCGTTCTTGGTTTGATAACTTTGCCAGTTCATTTTGTCGAAGGTCCATCTCGGTTTCGAATTTATCATATTGAGGTTCTCGCCCAACAACGGCATTGTAATAATTGCCAAATGTTTTTTTACGAAAATCTTCATACAACCGAATGCGATCATCGGCTTTGATGTTTTTGGTTTCCTCTAAAAAATTCTTTCGACTGAAACTAAATTCGGCAGTGGCTTCTTCCAGGCCAAAGATGAGTTCTGAATCTTCTTTGGAAAAATACTTTCTTCGAAGTTGTTTGATTTGTTCGTATCGTTCTGCATTCGTATAGGACTTTGAACTTGGATCGAGTTGTACCATTGCTTCTTCATACTTTAAATAATTGGTGAGTAAGTGTAAGAGTTTTTTGGCATCTTCTCCCGAATATTCATTTTGAATAAAGGCTTTGATGTATTCGTGGCATTGTTCTCTGGTACTTCCTTCTGGACACTGCCTTCTTAAATTCCATAATTCGGAAATTAAATTCAATTCACCTGACTTTGCTTTGGCGAGGATTTCATCAAACCTTAAAAATTGCCCGTCAGGTGAAAAGATTGATTTTGCTGATTCTAGATAAAAAGGGTCCACTGAAAATCCATCACTTTGAGTGCGAAAAAAAGATTCCGCTTTATCATTTGGATTCTCTTCGTTTGAGGAGGTAAATTCATTGTTTTGCGTGAGTTTATAAATCACAAAAAGGAAAAAGAGGGCAATTAAACCAAAACTTAGGAAGCGGAGGTATTTTGTTTTCATGAAGATAGAAGAGTAGTAAAGGACAAATTATAAGTTCTGCAAACAAAAAAACCCAAGCAAATGCTTGGGTTTTTTAAAAAAAATGAGAAGTTGATTATTGGTTTGCCTTCATATTGGAAGCCATATTCATATAAAAGCCTTCCACATCATACCAGAAACTTCCAGAACGAAGTGTGTTGGAGACTTGTAAGTGGTCGACACCTGTAGTCAGAATTCCGTAGGAAGGGCCACCTTTCCATGTTCCCCATTTTTGAGAGGAAAGTGGAACAAGACCATCATTCGTTGCCCCTTGGCCTTGGAAGAGTCCACCAGCCGCACAAGCAGGGTGTAAGATTCCCATGAGCGGGTGTTGGATCAAATCAGGAAGGGTAATGTAAGATCCATAAGAGAAGTATTTCACTCCAGAACGGTTTGGTGTATAGGAGTTAAAAGATGTTAGGCCTTCTTTTGTAAGAGAGGAAAGGGCTGCGAGAGCATTTTGTTGGTTTGTTCCACCGTACACAACTTTCACTAGAGTTTCCACAATGCTTGCAACAAACGGTTGGATCCAACCGGGAAGAACGGTTTTAATGATATCAGCAATAGGGGAACCGTAATGAGGAGTATTGAGTGTTGTGAGCGTTGCCACTCGGCTAGAGAGACCAAGGTTTGATACCATATACCGGCTATCGAGTCCACCTTGGGAGTGACCGAGAATGTGGAATTTTCCAGAGTAATTTGTGGCGGCTGCATAGGTTAAGATCGCTGCTTTGAGTTCTTGTGCACGCACCTCGTTTGAGTTGGCAGCTGTTTTTGCAGGAGCATATACGGTTGCTCCTTGGCTTCTGAGGTAGTCATCAGTTCCGCCCCAATAGTTGACAATGCTGATGACCCCACCAGAATTTTCTCCCCATCCAAAAAGACCATGGGATAAAATGATCGGGTAAGTTCCCGCAAGCGGTTTGGAAGAAGAACCAGAACTCGCAAGCACTGGGGATGCCATCATGGCAGTGACAAAAAAGGCCAAAAGACTTTTTCGAATCATAAATATTTCACCTCTGAATTTTCTGAGATAAAATTGTGACAGTTTGACTTACATGAGGCAAGGAAAAATTTTTGTGGCAAAAGAAAAAATGGCAAAAATATGTTATAATTGAACATGTTCAAAAATTTAGAATGGTTACTTTAGTTATTTGAACGTGTTCAGTTTAAAAACGAACAATTCGTACTCTTAGGCAAAAAGGAAAATGAATCGATATGCCACAAACACAAACGAAACAAATAGAAGATAAGGTTTTCACAAAACGAGAAAGGACAAGAAATACAATCTTTCACACAGCTTTGGGGTTATTTCAAAGAGAAGGGTATGAATCGACGACAATGAGGAGCATTGCAAAAGAAGCGAAGGTGTCATTGGGATTAACATACTATCACTTTCAATCCAAAGAAGATTTAGTATTGGAGTATTACAGAGAAACCCAGAAGGAGGTAATCAAAAGGTGCGAAGCTTTTTTTAAAACGACAAAAGATTTTAAATCAAGATATAAATTTATCATCACAACGCAATTAGACTTACTCACAAATCAAAAACAGTTTTTGCAGGTTCTTGCAAGACATGCAGGAGACCCAAATGATCCGCTCTCTCCGTTTAGTCAAGAGAGTGAGGGATTGAGAAAGGAGGCGGTGGGGATCATTCGACTAGCGATGGATTCTTCCAATGCAAAAGTTCGGGAAGATCTGAGTAGAATCCTACCTGATCTATTATGGATGCAACAAATGGGAATTCTATTTTATTGGCTTACCGATCCTAGTAAATCCTACCAGAATACAAAACTTTTGATTCGAGATTCTTTGGACCTGTCTTTTAAACTCATCAAACTTTCTAATTTTCCTTTATTTAAAAATTTGATGGGGCCAGTCTTTCGTATGGTTCGGCTTGTGAAATCAAAACCGTAAAAAAACAGATAAACTCTACTTGCCAAAAAAGAAAACTTTGATAAGGTTTTAGCCCTATGAAACAGGAAAAGAATCGTGTCTTTCCATTCCTAAGCATTTGCCTTTTTTTGATATCGTTCCATCTGACACCTCTTTTTGCAAAAGAGCCAAAGATACTTACCACTCCCATTACAGATGAAGTTGGAGTTTTAAATTCCGAACAAGTCACAAACTTACAAACAATCATCATCGGAATGGAACAAAAAACATCTGCACAAGTTTTTTTATACATCATCCAGAGTTTAGAGGGAGAAACCATTGAGTCGTATTCCCTTAAAGTTGCGGAACTATCTCAGATTGGTCAAAAAGGAAAAGACAATGGTGTTTTGGTCTTACTCTCTGTGGGAGATCGAAAAGTGAGGATTGAGGTAGGTTATGGGTTGGAGGAAACATTAACAGACGTTTTATGTAATCGAATCATCCGAAATATCATGATTCCTGAGTTTAAAAACGGTGATTTGGCTCGAGGTGTTTTACTTGGATTTTCGGCAATTGAATCGGTTCTACTCGGTGCAAGTGAGACCAATCCAAATTTGCAAACGGATTATCCAGAGGGAATCGGACATGCGTTTTCCACAGACAACACTGTGCGGAATTTAGGAATTGCCACAGGCGTTATCGTTGTGGCACTGATCGGTTTTTTCGTGATGACAGATGGGAAAAAATACAAACGAAAACTTTGGTTAGAAGTATTGTATGGTGGAGTCGTTTTGATTGGACTCATCTACTTTCTTCCTGACGCCATGTTTTATTTCTTTTGTTTGGGAATTGTTTGTTTAAATTTATATCTTTTGTATGGTCTCTGGGAATGGTATGCATATCCATTAGCCATCCTGTCCCTTGCTTTTTGGATTCCTTTTTTACAAATTACATTCCATGCGGAATCGATCGTTCTCCTTTGGGTGTTTGGTATCATTGGATCCATATTACTTGTCATTAAACTAGCATTAGACGAAGTTTTGAAGGAAAGATTTGGGGAACTTGCAAAACAATTCGGCCTGAGTGCGAGTGAACTTTTATTTCACATACTTGCCTTTGTTAGTTTCTGGTTTAGCTTCCAATCGTTTCTAAACAACGAAGGATTATTTTACATTTTGTACTACCAGGGAATCATCCTCTTTACTCTCTATGGATTCTCAATTTCTGTGTTTCAAAAACATGCGATCCGATACGCAATGGCTTTCGTTGTTTGGTTATGCCTAGTGGGAGGGATTGCGTTTTCCTTGCCAAAAGGACAGGAACTGTCTCCGCCCATCGACCTTGAAAAAGTATTTGTTACCTTTTCTTGGTTTGTTTGTTTGGTGTTAGGTTTTGTTTTGGCAAAGACCATCCAAGTCAACTCTTGGAACACTAGGTCATTGAAATATGGACTCATTTCTCTCGTTTGGACTTTCGGCTTTTCGATCGAACGAATTCTTGGTCAGACAGTTTCCTTTTCCTTCTTTGGTTGGGTCTTTCTTCTTTCCTATTTCATCATCCTCGTTCTACATTTCTTCTATACTGTTTGGGAAGAGAGTGATGGTAGCTCTTATTCGTCTTATTCTTCTAGCTCCCGTTCCTCTTCAAGTTATAGCAGCTCTTCGAGTTCGTATAGTACTAGCTCGAGATCGAGTTCTGGCGGCGGTGGTAGTTTTGGCGGTGGTGGAAGTTCAGGAAGTTGGTAAAACCGTTAGGAACATCCATCTCATCGAGATGATTTACAATGTTTCTTGGTCATAAACTTCTTAACCCGCAACACGTTTGCGGTAACGGATGTAAAATGGTTCGAAACTGGACTTGTTCCAAAACTGAATTGCTTCTTCATTTTTGAGAATCGCACGTAATTCAATGGCCAGAATGTTCTTTTCTAAACACCAAAGGTCCACATCTTTCAAAAGTGCGGACATAAATCCTTTTTTCTTTTTCCCTAACTTTGTTACGGCAAGGTCAATGAAAAGACTTCTTTCTTCTTCTAAGTGTGGTTTTTCTTCGATTCTACCTATGACAAGAGAAACAAGTTCCTCTTCCACAAAATACCCACGCATATATACTTTTCCTGTGCCAATTAGTTTGAAATAGATATCGGTAAATTTGGTAGCGGCGCGAGGGCGGATGCGAAAAAGGCCATCTAACTCGAGTTCGTTTACCTTTCGGAAAAACTGATTTACGAGTTCGATGGTTTGGTTTCTGTCTGATTCTAAAAGATCGCGGATCAACTATACCATTCTTTGGATAAGGTAGGATTTGAGTTCGGAGACAGGAATTCTTTCTTGTTTCATCGAATCTCTTTCGCGGATGGTGACAGTTCCGTCACTCATAGTATCGTAGTCCACTGTGATACAAAATGGAGTTCCAATTTCATCATGGCGACGATATCGTTTACCAATGGCACCACTTTCATCGTAGTCTACATACCAATGGTTTCGTAAGTCGGCATAAATTTCTTTCGCCTTCGCATCGAGTCCGTCTTTTTTCATCAAAGGAAAAATGGCAACCTTCATCGGACTCACTCGTTTCCCGAATCGTAAAACCGTACGGATGTCGTCTTTTTCTAATTTTTCTTCTTCGTATGCATCGCATAACACCGCTAAGAAAAGACGGTTGAGGCCGAGTGCTGGCTCCACTACATACGGCAGGTATTTTTTCTTTTGGTCTAAGTCGTGATACTTTAAGTCTTCTGAAGAAAACTTCTCGTGTTGGGTTAGGTCATAATCGGTTCTCGAAGCAATGCCCCAAAGTTCTCCCCAACCAAATGGATATTTGTATTCGATATCACTTGTGGAATCACTATAAAAGGAGAGTTCTTCCTTTTCATGTTCTCTCACGCGTAGGTTTTCTTTTTTTAAACCGACAACGTTCACAAGCCAATCCATGCAGTAGTCCACCCAATACTTGAACCATTCTTTTTGAGTGCCTGGTTCGCAGAAAAATTCCATTTCCATTTGTTCGAATTCACGGGTTCGGAACACAAATTGGCGAGCCATGATTTCGTTTCGAAAGGACTTTCCAATTTGAGCAATTCCGAAAGGCACTTTTTTTCGAGCAATCTGGGTGACATTTTTAAAATTGATAAAGATCCCTTGTGCTGTCTCTGGTCGGAGGTAGATGTCTGTGGATCCCTCTTCGGAAGCACCGTGTGAAGTTTTAAACATCAAATTGAATTGGCGGGCATCTGTAAAACTACCAACGGTTCCACATGTAGGACAAGCGTAGGCTTTTTCACGGATGGTGTTTGTTAGCTCTTCTAATGTTTTTCCTGTAGCAGCACCATCACCTTCTTTCTCTTCTAAAAACTTATCCACGCGCACTCGTGTTTTACACTTTTTGCAGTCCATGAGTGGGTCGTTGAAGTTGGAAATATGGCCAGAAGCTTCCCAAACTCGAGGGTGGAGGAGGATGGAAGAATCCAGTCCCAAAACATCATCTCTTCTGTGGACAAAGTATTCCCACCAGAGTCGTTTTAGGTTATTTAAAACTTCAATTCCGTTCGGACCATAGTCAAATGTGTTGGAGAGGCCTCCGTAAATTTCGGATCCTGGGAAAACAAAGCCCCTTCTTTTGGAGACTGCGACTATGGGTTTGAGCGACTGTTCTTCTTTCTCTTTCGGCTGTGCCATATCCGCCAAATTTTTTGTTTTCCATGAAAATTCAAAGTATTTTCCTTGAGATAAGACTAAAGAATGGATTCGGCAAACTCTCAATACCTCTCACCCTGGGCAAAAAAATCCTTAACGTTTTTCGTTTGGCTCTCTCCTCTTTTCAGTTTGGGACCATTTTTGGCTCTCGGAATCCTCTTTGCATTCCCAAAAGAGTTTCGCCTCCGCCTCCGCGCTGTTGCTGTGGTTTCTGTTTACATCATCAATTGGATACTTGTCTATCCAGTGGACTTACTCCATCGTTCCAGTCTGGAATGGGAAGGAATGATCAATGCTTTTTTGGCAAGAGATGGTATCCCATTCCGATTGAAGTTTGGATTTTTCCTATTTTGTTTTCTCTTTCTTTTTGCCAACTATCTCCATAGCCGAAGAAGAAATCGTAAGCGGGAATCCGTGCGAAGGCTTCGTTTAGAAAGGGATTTTCCTGGTACAGAACTGAGAACAGAGATGCGAGTGCGTGATGCAAAGTTTGATACGATATTACTCGTTCTTGTTCTTGCGCTTGTGTTTCAATTTTTCTTTCAATACATTACGGAAAGCTTAAATCCACAAAAAAATCTTTCTCCTTTAGCACCTTTATTTGATGTTCACCAATTTGTTTTTAATTTTTCAATTTCACTTTGTATTTTACTTTTTAGTTTCAATCGTAAAAAAGTCCCATCCCTACTTGCAAAACCATACCTTCGTTATATGGAAGCTATTCGGATTCGAGAAGGTTGGAAACAAGCAGTTGAAACAGGAAGTAAATTCCCGTTACGCTTGGAGCTCATTGTCAAAGAGAAGGCAAGCTTTCGTGATAAATTGTTACCAGGCTTTGGTCACATCTATGTTTATGAATATTGGCGTGGTTTTCCCATTTTATTTTTAACGCTTTTGTTATATTTGTTTTCTGCTGTTTGGGTATTTTCCTACATCAGTCCTATTTTTGGAATACAGTTTCTTGCTGGTTTTGGATTGAAACCAGGAATCCCTGATAAAGATTTTTTCATTTCTTCACAAAACATTGCATATGCTCTATTTTCCGTTGGTGCACTTGTTGGTTTGTATTTTTACTCTGCCTACTTACTTGAAAAATCCTTCAGTTTGGAAAACTTAGGAATCAAAAGAGACAAAGAGGGAGAATCCGAACCATTCTTCAAACCAGGGTTACGAAAAGGATTCCGTAACGTTTTACCACTTTCTCTTTTATTCCATTTGGTCCTTCTTTGCCTTGTTTTTCTGATTCCCATTAGCATACAGCGTGGTAAAAAAAAGGAACAATCTGCACAAAAGAATGATCACTTTCGCCCGGAAAAGATGGAATTCTATTTCATTGATCCAAATGTTCCTGATGATACCCAAGGATTAAATGGGGGAATCATCACAGGTAACGAAACGGAAAATAAAGAGAAGGGAGAGAAGATTTCGAATGAAAAGGTAGCGGATAACGGACCAGTGAAAGGTTATATCAAAAAAATCCGCGGTAAAAAAGTCCCTCCCACTTACTCGAATTATATCTCTGCCAAAATGCGAATTCCCGAAAGTTACATGGACTATTGGGCAAAAGCCCCCCATCCGTATTCCAGTGTGGTGGCTTATACCATCACACAAGATGGCGATGTGATTGATGTGGAACTCGTTGAAGCATCCGATTATCCAGACCAAGACCTGAGAACCTTACAACTTGTCGAAAGTTTAGGACCACTCATGCCACCTCCCGGAACAAAAAATGACATTCGGGTCACGGAACTCTTTTGGAACGGGCCCATTGATCCAGAGTTTGTTCCAACACCTCTGCAAAAAGAAATGATCAACTTATTTGACGGCCGTTATATGGAAGAGATACCCGAATGAAAGAAATGGGAACTTGGGATTATTTGATAGGTGTTGCTACCATTTTACCTTGGGCAGTTGTTGTTTGGAAAGCATACAAACCAAAGAAAGGTTGGCAAGAAGTTGTTGGAATTGTTTTTGCTTTGGTGTTTGGTTGGCTTGCTACGGATTTAATTTTGAGATTACATCCCATCTTATGGCCCGAGACAGACTTTTCTCCTAAAAAGAAAGTTAGTTTGTTAACTCAGACGGCCCATTTAGCATTCATCCAAGCGGGAATTACAGAAGAGACATTTAAGATTTTTTTCATTATGATTTTAGCTTTCGTTTTTGGATATGATCGTCGAAAGAAAGAATTTTTACCTAACGTTGTGTTGTTTGGTGCATTCGTTGCCATGGGATTTTCGTTTATTGAAAACACTCATTACATCTTCCGTGAACCAGAAGAAAAAAAACTAAACCTGTTTATTGCAAGAACCATCCACTCATCCAACATCCATATGCTGATCAATTTGTGTTTTGCTCTTTTCCTTTTAAAGAGCAATCAAAAGTTAGATACCAATTCCAAAACAATGACAATTCTCTTTGGTTTTTTGTTGGCAGTGTTACAGCATGGTGTTGTTGATTTTTTACTCATCCCAGGAGCTACAATTGGTCTTTGGATTTCGACCGCCATGTTTGTTGGGATTTGGGTTTGGGTTGTGGTTGATTGGCGCAAATTGGTAGTGACACAAACAAAAGACCATGCACCCGTAATCGAAGAATTACTTACTAGATAAAAAAACTCTGATCCCTGCCTCCGAATATTCTTCCCAATCTGTTTGAAAGGTTCTGATTTTTGGGATTTCTGGATGGTTCCATATTTCTGCCCAGAATTTTGGAACAACTTCTTCTGGAGGACCAGGTTGGATTGCAAAATAACGGCCGTTCTGTGGTTTGATGTGAACGATTTCCATGCCAGGAAGTGGTTGTTGATTTGGTTCAACAGAATACCCTAACAAAAAATCATAAGCTCCATTTTCATCATTCTCATAAGCAAAATAAACACCGAACAAAGGGTCATACTTTCGAATCGTTTCCATTTGTTTCGGTATGTCTTCTTTGTAAAACTTGGAATAAATGGCAGGAATTTTCATTTCGGCATCACCTGGTGCATTGGAAGTGCGTACGCGAAGTCCCATGATCGTAAAAGATTGTGTTTGCACCAAAGGTTCCTTCCATTCCGACATACGGAAATTCTTTCAGTTTTCATCAAAAAACGCAATCTTTTCTTCTGTAATGGTTTGACTTTCCAGTGCCTCCTGTACACATGGTAATTACTCCTGGTGATTATGGAGAGAAGGCCATACCCGTTCCCATTCCGAACACGGAAGTCAAGCTTCTCATCGCCGATGGTACTATTGGGTTCGCTCAATGGGAGAGTAGGACGTTGCCGGGTTTGCACTCATAACGTATGATAAAGCGTTCACGAAAGTGAGCGCTTTTTTTGTTTTTAGAGCGTGGTTTAAGCCGGCTGCCGTCCGCGACTTTTGGCTACGCTTCGCTGCTTCGCCCGCCAAAGTCGCCTGCTCGTTCCCTATGGGTCACTGCGCAGCATTGCCGGGTGATTTGAATTCCAAAAAGGAATCAATTGATTGCGTAAGGTGTCTTGCTCTTTTTTCTCCGGCATTGTTGCCGGGTGGATACAAAAGAAGATTAGAATCGAACCCAACCGAAAGGTTGGCTTTTTTGTGTACAATAGAAACTCCATTGAGTATCACATTCGATTGTTGGGTCGATATGAATGGGATATCAGTGGACATTTGTAACGGATGGATTTTTAAAATGGGATGAATTGGATATAATGTTTGGGTAGATTCGTAAATTTCTTTCTAAAAATCACTTTCAAAGTATAACGATAGTTTAATTTTGTCCCAATTCCGTTAAAAATATGAAACTAAGTTACCCCTTTCGATTTTTCTTTCTATTTCTCTCTCTTTCTTCATTTCTGTATGCTCAAGACACTGCCGAACCACCGAAAGAACCAGTGCAGGAAAAGACCAGATATCGTTATATCTCCATCAATCCAGGAGTGACATTAGAAAGTGTATCTGTATCCATCCAAGGGCGGAGCCGGGATGCCTTGATGGTACAAGATGATCCAGGACGAGTTTCTTGGTTATTAGATGTAAAATCTCCAGAATGGCAGATTTCAAAATACTTTGGAGTGAATTTGTTATTACACAATTCGAATTTTTCTCTCAATCGGCAGTCGATTCCTCGTATTTTTTCACGCCAATCTTCTGTCGAAACTACTTCTTCTGAATCAGGTTCTTCCAATTCTAACAATGATTCAATAACACCTAAGAGAGATAAGGTGACAGAAGATGTAGGGACTCAACTAGATGGTTCGTATTCAATGCTCGTTCCCATTTTTTACATTGGGAATCCAGATACATTTCGTTTGGGTTTTGGTATGGGACCAGCACAAGTTAGAATGCGAGGGAACGTTGATTTTAAAGATACGGCTTCTAATTTGCTCATCGCATTTTCTGGGCCAGGAAGAGATAATTTTCTAAACAATCTAACTGCATTTCAATTTGTGTCTGGAAACATCAATCCAGAATCGGATCCAACGCTTAGTTACCTAGTTGCCAATCTTTCGAGTGGAAACAATCTAGAGTTAGTTGGTTACTATTTGGCAAGCCAAGGTTTATTAAGAGCTGATGCTACAGCTTTGACAGCATACTTAAGTGGACGTTACAATGCAGTCGAATCGTTAGCCATCAGCAGTTTGATGAGAAATCAGGTGAGTGTGAACGCAGTGGCAAAATTTGCATTTATGATGTATTTAGAATCGCCAGAATTTTTGGGACTTAGGGCAAGATTGTCGTTTGGTGGACCTATTGTGAAAGAAAACGGATACACATACGAACTGAGGACTTTTCATTTAGCTCTCTACAAACCACTGGAGTTTTGATATCAATCAAAAACAACGAGAATCGACTTTCAAAATTCCGATTCTGTTTTGGTAAGATGGTTTGTTTTTAAATAAAACCCGTATCCTCAAGAAAGATTGAGGATACGAATTCGCTACGTTTTAGAATACGGCACTCAGTCCTAGGAAGTAGAACATTCCATCACCTGGCATAATTCCCGGTCCAGGATATCCACCTGCCCGACGAGTGAAATACATTTCGTTGGTTAGGTTGTTCACACCACCACGGAGAGAAAAGTTCTCATAAAAATTCCATACGAATGTAAAGTCTCTTACTGTATAAGAAGGAATGAG
The DNA here is from genome assembly GCF_040833955.1 of Leptospira sp. WS60.C2. Lineage (NCBI taxonomy): Bacteria > Pseudomonadati > Spirochaetota > Leptospiria > Leptospirales > Leptospiraceae > Leptospira > Leptospira milleri. Next base: position 867,658 of record NZ_CP162133.1, read on the forward strand.
ACCTATCTGTCCGTTAGCAGTTGGGTTTACTGTGTTTACAGCATCTGAGTAGGCAGCACCCGTATAACTTACTAAATACGTAAAACTAAGAACATTCTTATAATGATACGTAATTCCATATCTATGGATTTGCGATGGCGCGTTTTCAACTAACTTCCCAACTCGATAAAAGTTTTGAGCACTTGTGGGATTGGTTAAAACGCGTGGGTCTTCCCAGCGAATGTAACGTGCATTCACATTGGCACTGGACGTGAAGAAACTCACGGATCCATATGGTTGTGATTCTGTAAGAGCTACGATGGGATCAATTTCAACAAATGCCTCCGCCCCTCTGTGGAGAGAATCTCCCACATTCGTTTGGAAATTCGCTTGTCCTGGAAGAATTCCCGGAAGTTGTCCTACGCGGTTGTTGTAACGAAGCTCAAAGACACCTACGTCAAATTGTAACCATTGACCAAATTTTCCACGGTAACCAGCATCTGCATTATAACCTGTTTGGTCTTTTAAGTTGGGATCTACTTCATTAAGAGTAGCAGTTGGTGCGAATAGTTCCGAATAGATGACAGGTCGATAGGCTCTTGAATAATTTGCATACAAGTTTGTTGTTTTGGTTGTTTGGTATTGAGCACCAAGTCCATATAATACTTGTCTTTGAATCCTTTCCTTTGGTTGAATGATTCCACCAAACGGGTTTCTTTCACTCGGTAACGATTCATTGACGCGACCAGATGCTGTTGAACGAATCCATTCATATCTCACACCTGGTGTGATGGAAAGAGCTTCCGTGATTCGAAATAAATTTTCTACGAAACCAGCATAGTTTAATGTTGAGAATTGTAAATCCGCAACACGACAATTTCTTGTACCATCATAACAAACGTTTGTGAAATTTGTTTCTCTTAGGTCAAAGTTTGTTCCTGTTGTTCCATTTGGATTTCGGAATCGATCTGTATTTCCATTGAAATAACGTGTTCCAAAGGAGAGAGTATGCGTTCTGTCCAATAGATCATAATTGAAGATTTGTCTTGCTTCGACTCCAAAATTGCGATAGGTATCTCGATCAATTTGCCTTGCACCATATTGAAGAGTTCTTGCTTGAATGGGATCGGCAACATTGGCAGCAGATACAAATCCAACGGAATTTCTTTCACCATAAAGACCAAATGCCTTCACATTCAATCTAGCAGTTGGACTTTGTTCATAGTCGATCACAAGTGCTGGAACATTCCAAGGAGCGCTAAACCAATTCCTTGTGCGACCAGACTGTCTAGGATCGACTCGAAATTGTTCATCAGTCAGTCCACCTGCTTGTTGGCTGAGATAGGTGGATTTTGACATCTCGAATGAGATTTTTAATTTTTCGGACACTTTGTACGATAGATTGACGAAACCATTTTGTAAATTGTATTGAGAATTGTCTCGCCAACCATCTGAACTTCTTCCTTGATAAAAAACAAAGTAACTCCAATTGCCAACTGTTCCACTCACAGAGCTATATTGGTTGAGAGTATTGTAAGAACCACCTGTCGTCTTTGTTTCCACTTTGACGGGTTTGGAGGGATCTGCTTTTTTCACAACGTAATTGACCATCCCTCCAAATTGTGGTCCATACTGTAAGGCTCCAGCACCACGAACGATTTCCACTTTCTCTAAGGCTTCTAAAGGAGGGTTGAAATAAGCTTCTGGATACCCAAAGGCATCCGAGGAGATATCGTAACCATTCATTCTCGTATTGAATTCCCAGTTACGATTGGGAGAAAGACCTCTTGCACCAATGCCTGGTTGGATTCCACTTCCTTCATTTTCCCAAATCGTAATCCCAGGCACTTTGGCATAGACTTGGCGGGTGTTTCCCAATGCTAAGTTCGCATTTGTTTTGTCCAATTTGATGACTTCGCTTTTTTTGCCTGAATAGATATTGGTGCCTTCTACATCGCCTAAATATTCCCTGTCGGTATCCTTTTTCCCCGTGACTCGGATCGCGGGTGTTTGCTCCTTCGGAGCCAATTCGGTTTTGGTTTCTGGATTCTGTTTTCCAGTTTCATCCTGAGAGAAAAGGAGAGAGGGAATGAGCAAAGTGAGAAGAAAAAGATAAAAGTGCCCTTTCTTTTTAGACTGAGTTTTGTTCTCAATTTCAGTTAGCATAAAGCCATGCTGATTTTCGTCGTTTTATGAGCTACTTTTTTTTACACGTTGAGAAACGAAAGAGTCTAATCGCATCCCAATAGTATCATTCTTAGGGTTTTACCTTGAGCGAGATCTAGCCTTTCTTTCCTGTTTCTTGTTTTGATTCTTTTTGTGGTGCTATCTTTCCCCATGGTTGGTGCAGGGATTTGGTTAGAAAATTATCAATAAGAGAACTTTAGTTCTTCAAAGTGGATTAAAAAAATAGAACTGAAATTCACGAAATATACTTCTATTACATAAAATGAATGTCTAAACAAAAAGTAGGGATTTCTCTCATGGAGCATTTCTGATCTTTTCTTTCGCCCATAGGAGTTGGAAATCGTTTTGATTCCAGAATTCAGACAAAGAAAGAAACAAAAAATTTCCTTGAGTGGTCACCTATTCATTTGTTATTGGATGAGAGAGGTAACGCATATAATGAAACGAAGATTCGTTTTTCTTTTAGTCCTTTTTTCTCTTATGATCACTTCCTTGCAAGCTCAAGGGAAAGTTGAGGGAAACACGCTCCGTTTGAAAGGTGCTCTTTTTTTAGGTAGCCTTCGCACTGATTTAGAAAAAAGAAATTTTTACACGGATATCATTGGAAATGAATACAACCGAGAATGGGAAAACAATCGAGGGATTAGCCTCATCAACGATTGGGGATTTGATTACTTCCAATCGGTAAATGCAGGAATCCTTTCCAATGTATTTCTCGGACTTCACGTTAATCGATTTGCCAGAGGGTATGAATGGAATTCGTTTTATCCTGTTGGTCTTGGGATCAAGGAAGCGGATTACCGATTGTTGTATTCCGATATCAATTTAGGTGTGACACTTTCTCCTACTTCAAACTTTCGCATCTTACCAAAATATGTCATTCGTAGTATGAGCCAAACCTTAGAAGGAACCTATCTTGGTCTTGGAAACCCTGCTTACTTTGGACAAGACACAAAAAAGACAACAGGAACTTCGGGTCTTGTGGGAGTTGGATTGGAATTTGATTTGAATGACCGAGCCACTCTTTTTGCAGATTTTTTACTCTTTGGACCTTTCCTCTTCAACACAACTGGTTTGTATAGTTCAGAACAATTCCGAGTTTCAAACGGTGGCGTTGGGATAGGTTATGCTAACGGTGGTTATTCGTTCTATTCCGAAAAATTAAGTTTTGGTGCAAGCGTAGTTGTGGTTCCCAAACTTCGATTGTTTCTTAGCTTTGAACGTGAAAACATGTATGCAAAAGCACAAAGCCCAATTGCCTTTAGTGCTTCTGAGAACGGTTTGAATGCCACTGGAACGCTAATGGAATATGTTGCCGCAACAGCAGACCATCGCATTGAAGTGTCTGGCTTAAAATTTGGTGCAACATACGATTTAAATTTGTAACTTTTCTTTAAAATGTACTTGCGAATCCGGCCCACTTGGAAGTAATGGTAATTACTCCTGGTGATTATGGAGAGAAGGCCATACCCGTTCCCATTCCGAACACGGAAGTCAAGCTTCTCATCGCCGATGGTACTATTGGGTTCGCTCAATGGGAGAGTAGGACGTTGCCGGGTTAGCACTCATAACGTATAAAAAAAGCCAACCGAAAGGTTGGCTTTTTTGTGTACAAATAAAAATCCATTGAGAGAACCCAATAGTATATAAGATAAAATTGTTCGCGAAATGATAGGCTTGCGACCCATAGGGAGCAAGACTCGGACACTCGCCCGCGGAGCGGAGAAGCGAGTGGGGGTGGAAGTAGGACGTTGCCGGGTTAGCACTCATAATGTAAGATAGAGCGTTCACGAAAGTGAGCGCTTTTTTTGTTTCTAGAGCGTGGTATTTGCCGGCTGCCGTCCGCGACTCGCAAGTAGCGGTCGCTGCCTCAAAAAAAGAGCAAGGTGTCTTGCTCTTTTTTCTCCGGCATTGTTGCCGAGTGGATACTCAGTTAAAATTGATTTGTATGCAAGCTTGCTTAATGGTTGCCTTTGTTTGCACTTAAAACGTATGATAGAGCGTTCACGAAAGTGAGCGCTTTTTTTGTTTTTAGAGCGTGGTTTAAGCCGGCTGCCGTCCGCGACTTTTGGCTACGCTTTTCGCTGCTTCGCCCGCCAAAGTCGCCTGCTCGTTCCCTATGGGTCACTGCGCAGCATTGCCGGGTGGATTTACAATTAAATTAGAATTGAATCTGATCGTTTGGTCATCTGCGGATGCATTACTTGGTGATAAATCTAAATGAGATGAAACATAGACGGAAGCCGACCGAATGGTTGGCTTTTTTGTGTACAAACAAAATTCTTTTGGGGTATTTAATTCTTATTATAGGCCAATGGTTTGCCAAATGGGTTAGGTTTACATAAGAAGCCGATTTGTTTAAAATCGATATGGATATGAAAAATCAATCGTTTTCTCAAAAGTAAATCGTTTTGAAACTTATTCATAAAGTATTTCATCGTTTCCTCCCTCGATTGGATTTTGATTTGTTTCGCCAAGAGAACCTTTGTTCGATAAGTAGATGCTAATTTTTAAGATTATTAATATTTTTCAGGATTCGCTTGCAGTTTTTAAAAGAAACCCCCGATATGAAGAATCGATGGACCACGAATTCCCGAAGGAAGCCTACTCATCTCTCATCCTTCAGTATTTTTATGATGCGGTCATTGTAACGGACTTACAATTTCGGATTACAAGGTGGAATCTCGCTGCTGAACGGATTTACGGTTATAAGGCAGAAGAAGTTATACAAAAATCCACAGCTGATATTTTAAACACAATATTTCTAGAAGGAGATCGGGAAAAGAGCATTATACAGTTGCAAACAAATGGAATTTGGCAAGGTGAAGTCTATCAATTCCGTAGAGATGGTGTTAAACTAAAAATTCGTTCTGCTGTTAGCTTTCTTAAAAACAATGACGGAACCACCATCGGTGTGATTGCCATCAATCGGGACATCACCGAAGAACATAAAATCCAAGAAGAACTATCGGAAAGTGAAGAACGATTTCGAATGAGTTTTGAAAATGCGGGAGTTGGAGTTTGTCTTTTAGACTTAGATGGTAAGTTTTTAAGAGTGAATAAAAAACTTCAAACAATGTTAGGTTATCCTGAGACAGAACTTGTTGGTAAGGCATCGAAAGATTTTGCATACGAAGAAGACCGAAATATTTTTTATCAGTATCGAGAGTCAGCTTTAAAAGGGAAAGACGTAGATGTTGTCTATGAGAAACGTTACCTTTCCAAATCGAATCAAATCTTATGGATTGAAATCTCTAATTCTTTGGTAAAAGATCGCAACGGAAAGCCGTTGTATTTTGTGGTTCATTTTAACGACATCAGTGATCGCAAAAATGCAGAACTGCATCTTCTACAAGCCAAAAAGGAAGCTGAACGAGCAAACCAAGCCAAATCAGATTTTGTTGCGAATATGAGTCACGAAATCCGAACTCCTCTTAATGGAGTGATTGGATTTAACGAACTTTTGATGACGACAAAATTAGATGCTGATCAAAAAGAATATGTAAAAAATGCGATCAGCAGTGCTCACGGACTTTTAGGAATCATCAATGATATCCTGGATTTCTCAAAAATTGAAGCAGGCAAACTTGTGTTAAACGAAACAGTTTCTAGCTTAAAACACATTGTAAAGGATTCGTTAGGTGTGTTGAAGTGGAAGGCCAAAGAAAAAAAGATTCAATTGGTTTTTGAGGAAGATCCTAATCTTCCAGAATGGATTGTCGTTGATGCAACAAGACTTAGGCAAATTTTAATCAACTTAATTGGCAATGCAGTTAAGTTTACAGAAGAAGGAAGTGTTACCTTAAAAATCAAATCTGAAAAAACACAAAATGACAAAATCAAACTCGAATTTGTAATCAAGGACACTGGAATTGGAATTCCAGAACTCCACAAAGAGAAAATTTTCCAATCCTTTTGGCAAGGGGAAACCAATTCAACACGTCGATTCGGGGGGACTGGTCTTGGCCTTCGGATCACAAAATCTTTGTTAGAGCTTATGGGGGGCAAAATAGAGTTTTTTTCAAAAGAAGGGGAAGGAACTGAGTTTCGATTTAGTTTTGAGTGTCTGACTTTAGAAAATGCCAATCTAAGTGATGATGAAAACTTTCAGAAAGAAATTTGGGAAAATATCAACCAATCAACTCTTCTCAAAGTGACTCCCAAAATCTTAATTGCAGAAGACAATCTTATGAATCGGGATCTCTTAAAGCGTATGGTATTAAAATACATACCGAACGCAACTCTTTTGGAAGCAAAAAACGGTGTAGAAGCTGTGCAAATGGCGAAAGAGTATTTGCCTCAAATGATTTTTATGGATGTGCAAATGCCCGAGATGGATGGATTAGAAGCCACGACTCTCATTCGAAAAGAGATCATGAATCCACAAATCCCAATCGTCGCTCTTACGGCGGGTGCCCTTTACGAAGAAAGGAAAAAATGTTTTGATGTGGGGATGGATCATTTTTTGACCAAACCAATCGATATTTTCGCCCTCAACCAAGTTCTATTCCATTATTTGGATCCATCTAAACTCGATTAGAGTAGCAAAATCTTTCTCCCTTCGTCATTTTGTCCAAAATGAGACGATTTCCTTTTTTAGCGTATCTTGGTCCTGGACTTTTGTATGCGGGTGCTGCTGTGGGTGTTTCTCACCTTGTACAATCCACTCGAGCAGGTGCTGTGTATGGTTATGGTTTACTTGGTGTTGTGATCTTTGCAAACCTCATCAAATATCCGTTCTTTTTCGTAGGAACGAAGTATACGATCGTAACTGGTAAATCACTGTTAGATGGATATGAGTCCTTGGGTAGGCTTCCCATTTGGATTTTCTTTTGTATATCGGTTGGTACGATGTGCATCATTGTTGCCACAGTCACACTTGTCACTTCGGGTTTGTTTTCCAATTTGCTTGGATTAACCATGGAACCTTGGTTACTTTGTTCCATTATCTTACTTTTTTGTTTCCTATTACTTGCGATTGGAAAATTTAACGCCTTAGATGGACTTATGAAATGGATCGTGGTCCTTTTGACCATTGCAACAATTGTTGCGATGATCCTTTCTTTTTATGCGGGGATACCAAAACTTCCAACGGAGGGAAAGTCGTTTGTTATTTCTGACTTAGCGGATGTCGCTTTTTTAATTGCACTGATGGGATGGATGCCCATTCCTATTGAAGCCGCCGTTTGGCAATCCGATTGGACTTTAGCGAAAAAAACACCAGATGGCAAACTCCCTCCTATGAAGTATGCCATGATTGACTTTAACATTGGTTATATTGGTACTACATTGCTTGCGATTTGTTTTTTGGCTCTTGGTTCTAATATGATGTATAACACTGGAATGGAATTCTCTTCGCAAGCTGTTGGATTTGCATCAGAACTTGTCCGATTGTATACGACAGCGATCGGTTCTTGGGCTTATCCGATCATTTTAGTAGCTGCGTTTTTTACAATGTTTTCAACAACACTCACATGTTTTGATGCTTATCCAAGAGTTGTTTCTAACGCATGCCGAAGGCTCTTTACCTCACTTCAATCCTATTCCACTGAGAAACTGTATTGGTTTTGGATTTTGTTGGTTGGAATCGGTTCCGTATTGATTTTGTTGTTCTTTCGGACAAATATGAAAACTCTGGTTGATTTTGCGACTACCGTTTCTTTTCTCAATGCACCAATTTTGGCATTGATCCACCATTTGATCTTATTTGGAAAAGAGATTCCGAAAGAGGAAAGACCAAAACCTTGGATGAATTTATTGTCTTGGTTTGGAATTTTGTTTTTGTTTGGATTTTCGATTTATTATATCAATATTACGTTTTTGTAAACTTACATGAAGGATGGAGAGAAAAAAAACAGGATATTTTTTTCTCTCACCCCTATCTACTATTTGGTCATTGCCATTCTTCTTTTTCGTTATGTCATCGTAGTTCCCTATCCACATCCTTTGGCCCTGACCCTTGCAGGTTTTTTCTCGTATTTGCAACGCCAGAATCGAAGTTTTCTATTTCTCAAGTCCGCCTTACGTAAGAACTTTCTTTCCGTTCTTCCCGCGATGGAGATTTTATTCTTTGTTGGACTTTTAATTGCGTCTTGGGCTTACTCGGGGGTTTTACTCACGATGATGCAAATAGGAACATCCTTCATCGATCCAGATTTCTTTTTGCCATCCATTACCATTGTATCTGCGGTTGCAGCAATGGTTTCCGGTTCTTCTTGGACCACCGCAGGAACGTTAGGTGTAGCTCTTATGGGTGTTTCGAAATATCTGGGGTTTCCTGACGTCATGTCTGCTGGTGCCATTGTGAGTGGATGTTATTTTGGAGACAAATTATCTCCTTTGTCGGACACAACAAATTTGGCTTCTAGTTTAACCCATGTTCCCATTTGGGTTCATATCCAGCATATGTTGAAGACAACAGTATTCAGTTTCATTCTTGCGGTGACTTGTTTTACCTTACTGAACTACTTTGTTTGGAATCCAGAAATGCGGTTGGAACTTCCATCGACTATGGGACTTGCAGAACTTCTGAAAAAAGATATCGTGTATTGGAAATTGGTTCCTGTTTTACTTGTATTCGGATCTTCGTTCTTTCATCTTCCTGTTCGCATCTCGTTTCTTTTGGGAATTGTTTCCGCTTTCTTTTTTCCTATCTGTGAATCTGGATTTTCCGTATCCATGGCAAAATCCCTTTTGTTTGGTTACGTTTCGCAAACAGGCACGGCTACTTGGGATAGTTTCCTAAGTGGTGGAGGGATTGTCTCAATTTTACCAACCGAAATTTTGATCTTAACCGCCGTTTGGTTTGGTGCCGTTGTGGAAGGATTTGGTTATTTAAATGAAATGCTCATTCAAATCAAACAATGGGTGAAAAATCAATATGATATTCTGCTTTCTACGATGGGAGTTTCTTTTTTACTCAATTTGATGACAGCTGATCAGTATTTGTCTCTTGTGATTCCTGCCCGTGCCTTTCGTACGCTTGCTTTGGAGAAACAAATACCAGAGAAAGATATTTCAAGAGCTTTAGAAGACTCAGGAACAATTACTTCTCCTATGATTCCATGGAATAGTTGTGGGGCATTTATGGCTTCTTCTTTGGGTGTGCCTGTCATTGGATTTTTACCATTTTTGTTTTTTAATTTGATTCATGTCATGCTAACAGTCTCAGTTTTATTTTATAAAAAAATTACGGCAAAAAGTTCATAATTGAACGCCTAATTTTCATTCTATGGTCCAAATCCAATTTTCAATCATGAATAATTGGTTTTCATCCTCTTCCCTGTTTGGTAAAAACTTTCCTTATGTTACCAAAGATATTAGATGAAAAAATTCTTCCCATCATCGACAAGGCAAGGACTACGAATGATTTAGTTCATGTCAAAGAACAGTTGCCCATTTGGATGGTGGACCGCTTAGCCAAAAAAAGAAATATTTCAGAAGACGAAAGTTCTGAAATGGTCGTGATCATTTTGGAGGTTTTTTCTAAAATGTGGGTCTTGAGTTTAAAATACCAACTCACAAATGTTTTAGGTTTTTTTGTCACCTATATCTTCAACCAATACCGAAATCGATTTCGTAAATTAGAAATGCCTGAATCAAGTGAGTTGTATCTACAACTTTGGAACTACGAGTCTCCTGCCAATGTGGAAGATACGTTTGAAGACAAAGTAGATCATCTTAAATTGAATTTAGAACAACTTCCCATCCTTACGAATTTAGTTCTCTCTCTGCAATTTGACTTACCCATGAAGCAAAATTTGAAACAATACTTGTTATGGAAATTAAAAGAAAACCATGTGGATCCAAATCTTTTTTTTGCAGTATGGGAAGAGAGACGAAATCATTTAAGGCAACTTATCCTGCGACCTACGGCGATGATCACACGTTACACAAGAAAGCTATATGAAACCACAGACCCAACTCGTCGCCTTTGGTATGGAAAACAGAAAAAAATATGGATGCTCCGTCGATCGAGAGCCCTAACTCGCAGTTTTTTTTCGGAACGTGAGATCGCAAAATGGCTTGGAATCACAAGAAAGGCGGTTCGCAATCATTTGTCACAAGGAAAACATGAACTTAGGAAAGTCGGCAAAGATTTATTGCACTATGCATAAAAATTTGCTTTACATTCGGCAAAATCGAATGATCGTAAAGGGAACACCACCTTCCGAAGGGTTATGAAAATCAAAGTTACTAGTAAAAACGACGTGCACATCATTAAAATTGAAGGTGCCATCAAAGCCGGAAATGAGTTCGAGTTGTCTGAAAAGATTGAACAGTACATCAAAAAAGGCCAAGTTCCGAAGTTCATTATTGATTTGAAAAAGGTTCCTTTTATCAATTCAGCTGGATTAGGTACATTTCTAAACATCTATAAACACATAGATGGGTTGAATGGACGGCTTGTATTTGCGAACTTAAATTCTGACATCGAAAACTTAATGGAAATCACAAAACTTTCCAGTGTGTTTGAGATCTACAAAACTCTGGAAGAGGCTGAAGACTCCTTCGATTATTAAACATTAGAGGCGATTCTTGTGATGAATCCAATCCTGAAGGGTAGTTTAGGAATCGCCAAAACCAAAACGTTTCGAGCGTTTTTTGTTTTCTTTTTTCTCTACAAACTCGTATTCAACCAATTCACTGCTGATTGGCTCATTCCGAAAGTCCTGTCAAGCGCCACTCAAATTCGTATGGAAGGTCGGTTTACCTGCTTTTCTTTGTTTTACGGAATTGAAATCCAAGATTTGAAGTTATACCCAGGTGGGCCGTTCAGGGAATCTCCATTCGTACAAGCAAAAGAAATCCGACTTCGTTACAATCTACCATTTCTTTTACTTGGAAAACTGCGGATCTCAGACATAGCCTTTCTAGATACGGAAATTCGAGTGGAAGAGAGAGGTGGACAATGGAACCTTTCGCACCTTTTGAAACCAAAGCCCGTTCCAAGTCCGGAAGAAGAAATACCGGCCTATGAAGAGAAAAAAGAACCTCTTACAGAAATTGCCACCTATCTCCCGTTTCAAGTCAGTGCCTATTTACAATTAAAGGGAGTATCTCTTCATTACCTTCGGGAAACGGGGGATCTGAAATCCGCTTCCATTCAAAATTTAGATTTTCAAACAGAACTAGTCACGAATCGTTTCACTTCCATACCATTGAATTTAGACGCATTGGATCAGTTAGACGAGATCCTCATCCATATGAATCCAGATCGACCTCTACTTGTTGAACTCAACTCAAATCAATTAAAATGGAAGGAATCACTTCCTTTATCCTTAAAAATGGAGTGGGACCGAACAACTTCTCCTGAATCATTTTTATTTCTTACAGACATTGGAAAAGATGAGTTAAACCTAGAAGTGCGCGGTAAGCCGATACAAACGGGCGTTAGACTAATCTCTGACATTCATTTTGATTCCAAGGAAGATGCTTTAAAAATTCATAAATTCGATTTCCGCGTTATTGGACAAACTTGGGTTCAATTGAAAGGGATTGTGAAAAACCTCTCAAAGGAAACACCAGATGTTGATGTGGATATTGTTTCTTCTCAAATTAAGTTCAATGCATTACAACAAACTCTCGTTCAGTTAAAGGGGATTCTGCCTGAAATGAATGTTTCGGGGCAAATGTCATTTGAGGGAACTGGCATTCATGGCAATTGGAATCAAACAAAGGCCAATCTGAAACTCAAGGCAGAACACGTTTATTTTAAATTAGCGAATGCAAAAGCCCATACTCTAGACAATACCCATTTGGATGTATCTGCCATTGTAAATTTTTCCTCTACGGAAAATCCAACTGCTGAGTTTCCTTTGCCCTATTTAAGTGCCATACATGTGGCTCCATCACTGGTTATTTACAACCAATCACCTATAGCATTGTCAGGTGAGTATCAAAGGTCTTCTGGTTTAAACTTTTTGATATCAATCGAAAAATTACAATTGGGTGAGTATGTAAGTGGAATTGCTGGCAAATTGAAAACATACCTGCAGTTGTCAGGACCCTCATTCGCTTCTGTATTTTTACGATCGGATCTAACAATTGATGGCTTTCGATATCAAATTGATCGATCCAGGTCGCCAGCGTCTAATCTAAGTTTGGATGTAGACACGAGTTTTGTTTTTGATAAACCGTTTGGGTTAAAAGAAATTCAAGTATCAAATTTGAACTTAGAACAAAGAACTTTGACCGGAAATAAAGCAGTAGAGCTTGGATTTCGAGGGAACATCCAACCTGGTGAAACCTTGATCACACAAGTGGCTCCGCTGGATTTAAAATTAACAACTCCCAATTTGCTTTTGGTTCTACCACTTGTTTTAAAAGAAAAAATCTCACCACTTGAAAATTTGATAGGTTTGCAGCCAAAAATTAAGTTAAATGCCCGTTATGTGCAAAGTCCAACTACCAAACAAATCTCTGGTAATTTAAATGCAGATTTACCTGGATTGGAGATGAGGGATTTAAAAATAAATACCGATTTAACAATCGCTGGCTCTGATGCAAATGAAATCCAAATCAAACAATTAAAGTTAAACGCATTTAATGGAATTTTAAAATCATCACTAACTGGTAAATTAAACAAACTCAACCGGTCAAAACCGCCGTTAGGTCCATATTTTGGAAATTTAGACTTAAATCTTTCGATTCTATCCCCCCAAAAACAATACATCGCAAAGGGAATATCGGTTCATGGTGATTTGGGTTTATCACTTCGGATTAATGACTATGATATCAATGGTGAACTTTTTACAAAGTTGCCGTCTTTATCATATAACAATCAGAAGTGCCCTGGTGAAACTTGTATGGCATATGTCATTGAGGACATGAATGCTAAGATTCCAATTCAACATAACCTCGCTTACCAGCCTGAAGAAAGTTTAATTATTGGCGACAAATCCATCTTCATTAAAAGTTATGGAAGATTTAATTCTCCAAACTTTACCATCGGGAAAGTGATTGGAACACATCCTAATATTCCAAATTTACCTTTTGAATATGTAAAAAAACAAAAAGATACACCGGGTTTTACTGCGTTTATCGAATATAAAGAAAATTTCGCAAATATTGAATCTCTAAAATCCTATTCAATGGATGGAATCATTCTTGGGAAAAATTTAGTTTTTAATTTGGGTAATTTGGATCCAAAAACGATGGAGTTTCGAGGCAATTTACTCATTAGAGATATTGATTTGAAACAATTGATGGCGCCAAAAGTTCGAGATAAAATTGATGATGGTAAACTTAAAGCAGACCTGAATATAAAAGTAAGAGATTTGAGTGAGCCGATTGCTAATTTGGATTTATTTTTTTCGATCTTTCAAATTGGTAGAGACTTTGGGAAAAGTGCTCTAAACGTAATATCTGCGCAGAACTTTTTAATTGATCGTATAACGGATAGTTATCCTATCAACAAGATAGATGTTTCTCTATCTCGCGGACTTGTTTATGCAGACGTTTACTTTGATCGATCTTTGTTGTCATTGATTATGAATTTAGAAGATGGTAAAATTTCCCAACAGAGGATGCCGCTTGCCAACTTTCTAAAGCGAGCACAAAACGAGATCCAAACATACCAAGAGTGAGGTACTTATGAGACTTATCGTATTCTTTTTTTTACTAATGGGATGTAGTTTTAAGGTTCCACCAATTACGATCACAAATGCTCAAACAGCAGCCGAAAAACAAATGGTAGGTGAGGATCGAGAATTGGAGAAAGAAGGTTGGATGATTGGTTCGATTCAATCTTCAACAAATGGTCAGAATAACCAAGAACGATTGGCAAAGGAGGATACGGATCCTGAAATTAGAGCGCATCGCATCCGCTTAAATTACCTTTCTCCTGAAATTAAAAAATATAAAGCGCATGGAATCTTGGGGGAGACGCCACTTGGGTTAGTGAAATTGAATCCTTTGGCTTCTTCTCTTCCTACGTATGTTCCTTATGAAATTCCAGCGAATCGAAAAAGAGTAGAAGATGTAATATTGTTTTTAAATGAATCGAGAAAGTTTATCTTAGATAAGGAATTAGCCTTTCAAAAGAAGAAAGGTAAAAAAGAGGATGAGTTAACTAAGATTAAACAATCATTGATCGATGAGTATTACAAATCCGTTTCGATCGGTGAGTATTATGAGACAACTTCAGGTAGGTGGGAGAAATACCAATGAAGTTTGTTCAGAGGTTGTTTTTTTATCCCAACTTTTTGTGCGTTCTTTTTGTACTCAATTGTGCCTTGTTTCAAACAAAGGTAAAATATTCTAATGTCAATTTTGATTATTCTGCTATATCTAAAAATTATTTTTCTCCTACACAATCAAAACCCTTCCCGTTAACAGTTCAAAGAGGAAATAACTTATACAGTTCTACCACAAAAGATGGTAGATATCTTTTTTATGCGACAGATCAAAAAGGGAATTTTGATATCTGGTTTAGGGATTTGCAAAGTAGTATTGTTGTTCCAATTACAGACAATTCTTTCTCGGAGACAAAACCAGCGATTTCACCGGATGGCAAATACCTTGTTTATGTTTCGGAAGAGTTTGATTCAGAAGGTGATTTGGTTTTGCTTTCAATCGACATGGAAGAATGGATCCAAGAATACTTAAAGGGGAATCGATTCATAAATGATTCATTTGTGAATCTAACCAATCCACCTAACAAAAAAGGAGAATACCAAAAAGGAATCATCGATACTGATCCAGTTTGGTCACCAGATGGGAAACGGATTTATTTTGTATCCGATCGTTTCACACCAGGGCTTCCTAACCTTTGTTTTATATCGTTAGATACTCCAAAGGAAATCAAACAAATCACAAATATCGGGGTAACTTCCCCTTATGTATCAACAGATGGACTCTATATTTTCTTTGTATCTTATTTCGAAGAGAATAAAGGAGAAGTGTATCAGATCCATTTAGCAACGGGTGAAATCAAAAGAATCACCAATGATAGATACTTGGATTTTTCACCAACCATAGATAACCGTTTAAAAAATTTATACTATTCTTCGATTCGAAAAGATACGAATGGGAATGGTCGTTTGGATGAAAGGGATCATAGCCTTCTCATTAAAAAAAATCTAAATACGGGCGAAGAACGGGTATTGTCGTCAGGTGAAACTTCTAATTTTGATGTTCGCTATTCGAACTTTAATGGGGGCTCTATATTATTCTCTGCTTCCTATTACAATGCTATCAACATTTATTTTATTCCAGAAAATGGTTCCATTCCCAAACAATCGAATATAAAAGAACAGTATCAATACTCTAAGACATTATCACCAGGACAAAGTATTGAATCCTATTTTTTGGCATTAGATTCTGTTGAGTTATTTTTTTCAGAGGATCCTTTGTTTCCTATCTATGAAGGACAAGTCGCCATGCTTAAATATGCGGCACTAAAGCGAATTGGAAAAACAGAAGATGCCAATGTATTTCTGAAAAATTTCAAACGTAAGGCTGAAGTTGATGATAACCGTTTTGCTTTAGTATTGATTCGATGGAATGATGCAAAAGCAACCGGTGTGAATTTTAATTTGGTGAGTGAAATTGAAAAAATTCCCGAACCGAAGTTTACAATCGATGGTGAAGCTCTTTTGTATCATTTATATGCAGACCAATTAGAAAAAGAAAAAAAAGACATGGTTGCAAAAGAATTTCTTCTTCGCATATATAATTCTTATCCTAATTATCATCAAATTGATGAAATCAAGCGCCGATTAGGTGGATATGATTTTAATCCAGATGGCTATAGTTTGTCAAAATTTCATGAGGAAATGATTGAAGCTTGGGAAAAAGAAAAGTTGGTATTTCTAAAAGACAATAACCATTTGTTTTCCAATGATCGGAAACGAGACTTGCGATATTTATTGGAAGATGTGATCGCAAAGATTTCTGAGGGAAAAAATAGTGAATTCATTTTATCTGAATCCAATCGCATTTTAGAATCTACTGAAGCAGAAAAACAACCTGTCTTTAAAAAAGCTCTCATGTATTTAAAAGCAAAAGCATTGTCTGACATGAGACGATACCAAGAATCCAACGTGATTTTGGATTCGATCATTCCCATACCCATTCAAATGGATTTAGAACCACCAGGGAAACCATCTGTTTTTGAAAATCGAGAATTTATGGCGGAATATAAGAATCCAATTCTCTTGCGTGCCAACTTATTGAAATATTTTAATCAGAAGGCTGCTGGGAATACTTCAGATGCACTTCGAAATTTGAAAATTTATCTCGAGTTTTATGATCCGATGTTGGGTGTGGATCTCGGTTCGGAAGACATCAAAAGTGCATTTTTCTATTTCGAAAACAAAGCAGTTGAATTTGAAAGAATCGGAGATTTATTGCAGTCTTCGTTTCACTATTTTTTTAACAACCAAAACATGTTCCTCGTGAAAACAAGGAATTTATATTTGGATTCCTTATACAAAGAATATGCAATTTATTACCAAAGAAAAATGGTAGATACCATCTTTAGTTATGGAAAAAAAATTAGAGAGGAAGAGGAGCGAGCTCTTTTAAACCAGCTTAATATTCTCAACAAAGATAATTTGAATGTCATTGGGAACATTGCAAATATCACATCCATTGTAACTGATCAAGAGTTGGTTAGAAATATTGTAAATATCAAAGACTTTGAAAAGATTGAAGTGCTATCAGGAAAAGCACTCAATTGGACAGAGTTATACTACAAACAAGCTGTTCCGAGAGCAAGACCTTATCTTGACTTGGCGACATTGTATGGTTATTCTTATTATCTGATTAACAAATATGTTACTTACGAATCGTATTATTATTCAACAGGAACTATGACAGATGTTCGTAAAGCAGAAATTCTTGAAAATTTCAAACGCGCTGAATTAGAGCTTAGATGGATTATTTTTGCAGATCCTACACATTATGATGCATATCAATTGCTTGGTTGGTTGTATCAATATGTAGATTTAATGAAATTACAAAAGGATCCTAGGTCTGGGGATGTTGATTTTGATACGTATGAGAGTTTATATAAGAAGTATTTCCCTGATAAAAATCTTGAGGCAAATATTGAATTATACAATCAGATTCTTGTGTTCCTAGGTGAAGAATATCCGAATAAAAAAGTGATATCCGATTTAAATTTAAATTTAGGTAATAATTATTTTTTACTCAACAACTATCCTAAGGCGAATGAAAGTTATCAGACAGTAGAAGAAAGTTCGAATGCAGTGTCTGTCAAAAATCGATTCGAAGGTTATAAACAAGAGGCAATCTATAGATTTAATTATGGCAAGTCTCTAATTTATCAGGGACAGTATAAAAAAGCATCTGAGCAGTTTTCTAAATCGATAGATATTTATTTCAAAAATGAATATTATCAATCGGTAAATCAATATGCCCAGGATCCTAATTCGATCTCTCTTTCTCAGCTGAATTCTATTCGATCAAAATTGGCATTATTGTTTTCCCTTAGAGGTTTATCCGAGTTAGAGTCTGGACTTTTTGAGGAAGCAATTGTGTCCTTTCAAACTGCTATTGCTTATAACAAAGATGTGAAGTTTATTAGTCCTATCAATTTAGCAAACTATCTTGCCATAGCCTTTCAAAAAATGGGAAGGTTTCGAGATTCTTATCAAATGTTGGAATTAGCTGAAACTGAATATAAGTCCTCTAGTGAATCATTTTATACAAAATGGAAAAAATGGTCGTTGATGAATTCCATTATCGGTGATAATATCCGTGTCATCGGAGATGGACGTTTCCCGGGAGAATTTCCAAACGATTTTAAATATCTTTTAACTCTTGGTGTTCGCATAGAGAATCATATAGAACAAGAGGAGTATGTTTCTGCCTTAAATGAAATTCAAATACGAAATCAATTGATTGAATCCAAAGGATTAGATGGAACAATTATTGGTAAGAATATACTTGCGAAATCTCGTCAAGTCGAAGCACAAATTTATCAAAGAAGTATGAAGACAATAGAAGCTAACGAGCGCTATCGAGAATTGGTCGATACTTTGTTGAAATCTGCGTCCAATAGAGATTTAGAAAAAATATTTCATAACTACAGTTACTCCGTTTTTATGATTCAAGAAGCTTCCGATCTCTCTTTGGATACAAAAAAAATCGTATTAAAAGAATTCTTTGATGATTTGACTTCTTGGAAAAATAGAGAACTTGGATCTTGCAAACAAACTCGTGAAACCTGTGAATCTAACTTTAGGATCATAAGTCCCAAATATGATCTACATTTTGGGATTGGTTTGTATTATTTGGCGATCCAATCCCAAATAGAAGGAAAAGAATATCTTCCTATTCTCTCTGAAGCAATTCCCTTATTGGAAAATCCTGGTTTAGTGGATCCAAAAATGATCGGTTTGTCAAATGATCCTATCTCTAGGCAAACAAGAGTTCGAGTTCTTTTGAATCTATATTCCATTTATATGATGCTAGGTGATTACATAATGGCAGAGAAAAAGTGGAAAGAGACAATAGAATTAACTTATGAATTTCGATTGGATGAAGAAAAGTTTTGGTCAAATGTGATTCGTTCAAAATGGGAATTCCAAAAAGGCAAATTATCTGGAACTTATGATCCATATCTGAAAGATGCATTTCAAGCGTATCAATCTAATTTGACAGTACGATTATTTACTCCAAAATCACGATTAGAAAACTTTGTAGAAACTTACTCAGAAATGCAATTGCAGAAATCGTATCTTTCTTCTATTGTAAATATTTGGGAAAACTATAGAAGCTTAGAACTGTTTCGCGATTTATTTTCTGCACAATTTGAATTTGAAGATTCTAAACTCAATTTATATTACCAAGATTTACTCAAATGGGTTAAATCGTATAAAAAAATCTCTAATCAAATCATTGAGAAAACAATTAAACGGGAAGAATTACAATCAATTCTCAAGCAAGAAATAGAGGAGGTTGGAAAATTAAATTCACTTCTTGATCGAATCAAAAAAGTATCCGATGAAAGAAAGGCATTTTTTGAGCCGATACGACAATCCAATGATACGTTTCCAATGGAATGGAACGGTTATTTTCAAATGGGAGAAAAGATTCATCGTTTTTATTTTCAAGATGGGAAAGCAATTTACCATCAATGTTCTTTAAACGGTGAGATTACTTCCTGTTTGCCAAACTTGAATGTTACGTATCCTCAAATCCAACTTCTCGGGAACAAACATTCGGGAGAATCGATTCTTCGTATCGTATCTGAATCTAAAAAACAATCGAATCACCCATCTATTATTTTCGATCGTAACCATCTCAATCTTTTTGATGAACGAAATGAACGTCGTTTGAAATGGGTTACGGTATATGGTGGAAATCAAGATAGGTCAAAAGACCCACACATTCGCAATATAAGTGATGGAAATTTAGGGATTTTGTTGTCAGATACTGACTATTTAATATCAAAACGGTCTTTGGATAAACAAACGAGTTTGTTTGGTGATCAACCTTCACAAGTATTACCATTAAGAGAAATGTTTCAGGGAAGTGGATCCGAAGTTTCAATCGTTGGGTTGCCGTTTGATCAATTTCAAACCGCCAAACAATGGAAAAAAATCGGTTTAATCTATGAGATATTAAGATCCAAAAGAATTCAAAATATTGTCTCCATTGCTAATGGCAAAACGGACGATGATTCACCCAGAAAATTGGAAGACTTTGCAAAACAAAATCTTCAGTTTTTGATTGGGAACTGGAAACCTTATTCCATCACCACAGAAAACTTGACTCAAAAAGCTAAGTCGTTTATTGAAATTGGCTTTCAGAATGAAAAAACAAAAGAATTGTCTGAGGCATATGAGAATTATTATACCGCATCTACTTTGTTAGATGATAATAGTCCACTTCTGCCTAACTTAGAATTGCGGTTGGCAAGAATTAGGTCAGAGTTGTTCCCAAACATTTCGAAGCGATCCATCTTTAGGCCTCTTTGGAAAAAATACGAATCTTCCCCGTTTCAGAATCAGATACGCTATGAATATTTGGTTTCTTGTTTCTCTTCTAAAGAAAGGGAAGAGTGTGACTATAAATCATCTGATTTCATTGGTCCAGAAAGAGATACATTTCTTGGGGCATTAGAATTTTATTCTCAGTTGCGTAGTGGAAAGTTTAAAGATTTTAAATCGAAGTATTCGTTTCGTTCCAAAATTGAAACAGATGAAGATCCATTTTTGCAGGCGTATCGACTTGGAAGTTTATACATTCAAAACTACATGTTTGATGAAGCAGAAGAGGAATCAAAAAAACTTTCGAAATTTGCAAAAACTGCTAAGGAAAAAAATGTCTTAAAGAATCGAATGCTTGAGATATATTTTCACAAAGCATTTGTTTTCGGCGATAAAGATATTTATACGACAATGCTTAGTTCAACTTCTGCATATCACTATGGATTCAAAAAGGATTGGGTTCATTTTGATGAAAAAGTGTTATCGCGTGATTTTACAAAGTTTGGATACTCTGATTCAATCTATGATTCGTATCGCCTTAGGTTGTATACGTCTTGGAAGGAACAGTTGCAGACTGGATATTTTGAAGTTTTATCTCTTACTCCGGAATATTTAACGAACGGTCAATCTGTCCTCACAAAACTTTCTCATTTGAATAGAACGTTATTATTCCATCTCATCCTTCGTTCGATTCCCTTCCAAAAAAATCAGGAAGTAATTTCTTTGTTTGAGTTATTACTTCAAATGGAGAAATCGGAAGGGAGAAATTATAGAGCTTTATTCTTTCAACTTGAATTGGCAAAGGCTCTTTATCTGAGGGGTGATTGGGAAATTGCAGAACAAATGTTTGTAAGAATTCAAAAGACACAAGGGGATTTAGGCGAGGGTAATTCCTTTTGGAATGAAAAATGGAATGATTTCAAGTGGAAACGAGACTTTCTAAAAAATCAACCTGGAAAACAAATCTCAAGTTTAAATCCATTTTTCAAGGTTTACGAACTATCCAATACCAAAAAACCAGAGGAATATATATCAATCCTGAATGATTTTAATAAAAAAAATAGAAATGAGTTTTTAAGCCCAGAACTCAAATTAGAATATGAATTTTTGTTTTATTTCCTTTTGCAAAGGTGTTTAGAAAAAAATAGTTCAGAAAGTTTTTTCGACTTAGCGATTGCAAGAGAGGTTTTTCGAAATACTTCAGAGCGTTTTTCAAAAGATGATTTGTATGTAAAACATATACCAAGTTTCGAGGTTTATTCTGAACGACTCAAAAAGAAAATGATCGGCAAACAGGAGTTTCACGGAATTGTTGATCTGGGGAAAAAGACGTATCTTTTAAGTTTTGCGCAAGGAAAATCTTTGGGTAGAGAATTATTCTCTGACAATAAGTTGATCTATCGTGAACTTGTAAAATACTTCCGTGCTTCTGAAAATGGTGGGCAAGAAGTGATATTACGTGAATCACTTGCCGATAAATACAGAACTAATCTCAGGTTGAACCAAAAAAATCGGCATTATGTATTTGCCGCTGGAATTCATTCTGTTGTTCCCTTGTCGATCCCTGATACTGAGTATTATGCGGTTGCTTCTGTGTCGGATTTTCTAATGAATCCGAGTATCCGATTGAAAGAAATTTCTCCGAAGAAGCCTGCCGTTTCCTTACATAACTTTCGATCCTCTAAAGAAAATGAGGTTAGTGCAGGACTCATCCAATGGGAAACCAGTGGAACTAAAGATAGCGCTATGCCTTACCAAGTCAACTTTGCAGAATTGGGTTGGTGTTCCTTAAATTACCTTTGTTTAGATGGTGAGATTCTTTTTGGCCTGAAACAAAAATCAGGTGCCACAGCGATCGTATATGCTAACCAGAAGATAGGTTCTTCACTTCAGTTTACAAATGACTACAGTGGGATAGCTTACTACTTGGCTCGGGAAAACAAAGGATTATTTGTCTTACATTCTGGAACACAAACAGGTGTGCACAATTTGTATTTTATTCGCCAATTTTTTCAAAATGAGGCATTGGAAAGACCATTACACATTCGATTGTTAGATGGTAAAAATGCTGCCAAATCACATTCGGTGGATGATCGGTATTGGATCGGATACAAGTTATTTACATCTGCAATGATCGAAGATTAAGGGGTTTTGTTTAGAAACTCCTTTCGTTTTACCTCTGGTAATTCAAAAAGTTTTTTCACTTCTTTGTGAAAGTTTGATAGATTTCGATTTGAAGTTTCAAAAAGATTGAGAAAACTCACTTCTCCAGAATGGTAACGGAGTGCCCCTAAAAAATCCTCATTATTCCAATCTCTTGCTAAAAATTCTTTCGATTTTTCTTCTGGGACTAATTCATCTTCGATCACTTTGTTCTTAAATTGAAGGATGATTGTTTTTTTTAATTCTAGTTTTGTTTTTTTGTCTTTTTCGCTCGCATATACCTCTTTGAGAAGGTCTGCGTATTGTTTGAGAAGGTGAATGGTTGTTTCCCTTTTCTTTTTTTCCCGTTTGAATTTTTCTAAGTGTAGGCTTGCGTTGCCTTCCTTATGGATATAAAAACGTTCCGTTCCAATTTCCTCTACAAAACTTGCATAAGATTCGTTTAAGGTTGTGTCGCCTGGAAGATAAACAGTGGCATGAGCCATTTCATGTATGACTAGTCCCACCAAACGATGGTCAGGCCAATTAAGTTGTGGTGATAATACTGGATCAGAAAACCACCCTAATGTGGAATAGCCACCAATGGCACGAACACGAGTATCATATCCTTTTTCTTTTAATTCAGTTTCAAGTTCCAGTGCCATTTCTTTATCAAAAAAACCTTTGTAAGGAACTGTACCAGCAATGGGGAACCACCAAGTGTAAGATTTTAGTGCTAAAGCTTCTGAGGCACTTACATTCCAGCCTATCTCTTCACGATTTAATTTTGTGAAGTATTCAAAACCACCACTTTCGTTTAGCGCTAGTTCCTCGATGGCAAAATTGCGTACTTCACGGATGAGTCTAAGTTTTTCTTTTGTTTTGGCATCTAGATGGGGTTTGTTGAGAACTGTTTCAATTTTTTCCCTGCCTAAAATGATTGCAGATTGTTCCTTCCCTAAATGGTATAAATACGGTAAACACCCATTGAGAACCAATGGAAAGCATAAGATTGTTACTATTGATTTCATCTTTTTGGTTCGACACGGAAGGGGAATCGGCAAAAGTGGAAGGGGTTTTGGCATTCTATGGAAAGAAAACATTCGATTCCGCCTGTCGTCTACATTAACTTTGCCCTAGTCTTTGTACTTTTATTTGCTATTTTTTTTCCTGAGATTCGATCCGCTGTCACCAAACTGTTTTCCTCTCCCAAACCGATCTCAGCAAGCAAACAAAGCCAAGCCATTCAAATCCAATCAAGCTTTCGGAATGTTTACCGTGAAGCACAGCAGTTTGTTGTGTCCATTCGCACTAAAAAAACGGAGATGATCTTTCATCCATATGCGTTTGGCGAAAGTAGGGAAGACCGAATCTCTTCGATTGGAAGTGGGTTCATCATTGATGAACGTGGATTTGTGGTAACGAATTACCATGTCATCAAAAATGCAGAAATCATCGAAATCATCATGTCTGACGGTCGCATTTTTCCTGCTCGTTATGTGGGAAGCCACGAACGTGCCGACATTGCTCTTTTGAAAATCCCAAGTGAGGATAAATTTGCACCGGCATTCCTTGGCAATTCAGATGAAATTGAGGTGGGAGACTGGGCCATTGCTGTTGGTTCTCCCTACGGATTAGAAAAAACGTTCACAGTGGGAGTGGTTTCTGCAAAATCCCGTGAGGACTTGGATGAGACTGGTCAAACCCATATCCAAACCGATACGGCAATTAACCCAGGTTCTAGTGGTGGACCACTCCTCAATATTTATGGAGAAGTGATTGGGATCAACCGGATGATTCGTTCCTCCAGTGGTGCGAGTGCCGGCATTGGGTTTGCCATCCCCATCAATTATGCCAAACGAGTGCTTCGCCAAATTGAACAAAATGTCGGACAAAACATACGTCCCGCGACCCTTGGAGTGATGGCAACAACCCCTCTTCCTGACCATAGGCGATCCCTAGGGATCCCCAATGAGGCAATTGGAGTCCTTGTCTATGACATTGAGCCCAATTCCGCAGCGGAAAAAGGCGGGCTTCGCCGGTACGACTTCATTGAAGGGGCAAATGGGCTTGCGATCCGTCATATCAATGATTTGAGAGAACAAGTTGGACTTGTTGGTCTCGGAGGCGTCTTACGGTTGAAGATATTGAGGGATACCCAAGAGATGGAATTATCGATCCCTTTGGTCGAAGCAGCCTACCAAAAAGGCAAATAAATTTATGAGAAGAAATATAGTCCATTCGGGTGCAGATGCACTTATTTACGAAATTCGCCAGATTGTGGCACTTGCCAAACAAATCGAAGCGATGGGTGTACCGATTACCTGGGAAAACATCGGGGATCCCATTCAAAAAGGGGAAAGTATTCCTACTTGGATGAAAGACATTGTCAGTGGACTTGTGAACCAAAATAAATCCTGGGCCTATACGGCAACCCAAGGTGATGAAACCACTCGTAAATTTTTAGCTCAAAAAGTAAATGAGAGAGGTGGTGCACAAATCACTTCGGAAGACATTTTATTTTTTAACGGCCTAGGTGATGCTGTTGCAAAAATCTTTGGTTTTATGAGAAGAGAAGCAAGGATTCTTGGACCTTCTCCCGCCTATTCCACGTTATCCTCAGCAGAAGCCGCTCACTCTGGTTACGAACATTTAACTTATGAATTAAATCCAAACAACGATTGGATGCCAGACTTGGAAGACATTGAAAACAAAGTAAAATACAATGATTCCATAGCGGGCATCCTACTTATCAATCCAGACAATCCTACCGGTGCAGTGTATCCAAAAGAGATCATGCGAGAGATTGTCAAAATTTGTGAAAAGTATGATATCATCCTCATTTGTGATGAAACGTATGCTCATGTTAATTATTCGGAATGGGGAAGTATCCATTTATCAGAAGTGATTGGCGATAAAGTTTGCGGATTTGCGCTTCGTTCCATTTCAAAAGAATTTCCATGGCCAGGTGCTCGTTGTGGATGGTTAGAAGTCTTTAATCGAAAAAATGATCCGACCTTTGAACGTTACATTAAATCATTATTAGATGCAAAAATGTTGGAAGTTTGCTCGACAACTTTGCCACAACTTTCGATTCCACTTGTATACTCCCATCCAGAATTTTTAAATCATCTAAAGTTTAGAAATCAAAAGTTCAAAAAAAGAGCAGAAAAAGCGACGCAGATGTTGTCTGGTATCCCTGGAGTCAAAGTGATCCAACCCAAAGGTGCTTTTTACTTAACAGTTCTTTTCGAAGACAATGTTTTAAAATCACATATGACCTTGCCAATCCCAAACGAAAAAGTCAAAAATTTTGTCGCACCGCTCATGGATAAAGCGGCACTTGATAGAAGATTCGTTTTGCATTTGTTAGCTTCTGCTGGGATTTGTGTGGTGCCTCTAAGTTCATTCTGTTGCAGTCGTAATGGATTTAGAGTCACTTTGCTTGAGGAAGATGAAGCAAAGTTTGAATGGATTTATCAGACTTTAGCAGATAATATGAAGAAGTACTTAGCATCGTAAATGAATTCTCGCGGTAGATACAAAATTGGTGTGTTTGATTCAGGTTTAGGTGGACTTTCTGTTTTACGTACATTATGGAAAGAAACATCAAATATCGATTACATATATTTTGGTGATCTGGTTCATGCACCTTATGGGCAAAAAACAAAAGAAGAAGTATTAGAGCTTTCACAAAACGTTTTTGAGTATCTGATCGAAAAGGATTGTGAAGCGGTATTGTTTGCTTGTAATACTGCCACGTCTGCCGCTGCCGATTTTTTAAGAAAACAACACTCCATTCCTATTTTTGGAATGGAGCCTGCCGTTAAACCGGCGTTACTTGAAAACCCTGGTGGAAAGGTTGCTGTATTTGCAACAGAATTGACTCTCAAAGAAGAGAAGTTTAAAAATTTAGTCTCGGATCTTGCCAATGGTTCGGCAATTTTGTCGGTCCCATGTGAAGGATTGGCAAAATTAATCGATTCAGATCAGTGGGAAGACGCCTGGGATTTTTTAGATGCAAAGATAAAATCGACTCAAAATGAAACAAATGTGATTGTTTTAGGTTGTACTCATTATGTGTTTCTCAAAGAAAGAATTCATTACCATTATCCACAGATGAAAGTATACGACGGTAACCTTGGGACCGCGTTGCATATTAAAAAAATCTTACAATTACCCGATGGTGGGCAAGAGAATAAAAATCAACTCGATATCTTATTGAATACTTCTGACTCGGATTACGTCCACCTAGCAGGAAGAATTGCAAAGACCATTACTCCGAATCACACCTTATCTCTCATTAATACCACTATAGGAAAACTCCATGTCTAACCAAAATAAAGTAACATACAAAGATGCCGGAGTTGATACCGAAAAAGGACAAGAATTTGTTAAACGAATCAAAGCCAATGTTGCATCAACTCATAATCAAAATGTGCTAGGTGGTCTAGGTGGTTTTGCTGCTTGTTATGATGTTAGTTTTTTGAAATCTTACCAAGAACCAATCCTACTTTCTGGTACGGATGGTGTAGGAACGAAACTGCAATTAGCACGGTTACTTGGAATCCATAACACAGTGGGTATCGATTTGGTGGCGATGTGTGTAAATGACATCTTAGTTAATGGAGGAAAGCCATTATTTTTTCAAGATTACATTGCCTGTGGAAAACTGCACCTGCCAACAATGGAATCCATTGTCTCTGGAATTGTGAAAGGATGTAACTTAGCAAACTGTGCGTTAGTTGGTGGTGAAACGGCAGAACATCCAGGTGTGATGCCAGATGAGGAATATGATCTTGCTGGTTTTGTTGTGGGGGCTGTCGAAAAAAGTAAGATGATCGATGGTCGTTCCATTTTACCTGGTGATACGATCATTGGACTTGCTTCTTCAGGTCCACATAGTAATGGATTTTCCTTAATTCGAAGATTGCTGTTAAAGGAAGGAAAATTGCCTTCTTCTCAAGATGAGATTCAATTCATTCGGGACCATATATTTGTTCCAACGAATATTTATGTAAAATCGATCATATCTCTCATTGAAAAAGTCAACATCAAAGGGATGGTGCATATCACTGGAGGTGGTTTTTATGAAAACATCCCTCGTGTTCTCCCGAATGGAATTGGTGCTGAAATTTCCTCTCTGCCTGAGTCTTATGTATTTTCTAAATTAGAAAAAGATCATTCCTTGGATCGAAATGATATGTATGGAACATTCAATATGGGAATCGGTTATATTCTCGTTGTGGATTCCCGTGCGGTTGATACCACTATGAATGAACTAAAAACACTAGGAGAAATATCCTACGTTATTGGTAAAACCAATGACTCTGGAAAAATTTCGATTACTGTTTGATCCTTAAAACGTTTTCGTATATCCCAAGCTAATATAGAATAAATGGATTGGGATTTTTTGAAGCGTATAGGATTCTCGTAAAAAAGTTTTGATTACAGAATCATTCAAAACATTTCCTGTATTAATTTGTTCTATTGCGTTTAAAATTGAAACGTTATCTGCACCATAAATTCGAGAAGGGTTCACTACTTTTCCATCTTCTGCACTTCGATTCCAACTTGCTTTGTCAGGATCTCCACCAGCAAACCCAAAGTAGTTATTGTTATCATAGAGATAAGGATTTGGTCTCATGATATGTGCTCCTTTGACAAAGAAGTCACCAAAGAAAAAAGAAATCGAAGAGGTGATGTCTTGGATTCCATTTCGATTGTCGACCATATTGTTATTCATTGCATATCCTAAGTTCCAGTGAGGTTGGATGCGAAAAAAATTGCCTTCAAAAAAAGTATAATTCGCACTGATGGACAAATAATTTTTTCCAGCAAATAAACCACCATTCTCTGTAGAGTATTGGGTGTAATAGGAGAATGTTGGTTTTAGCATTCTTAAGAAAGGTAATTTCCATTGCACAAAGTATTCATGCCATGAAAGTCTTGTTTGTGCATCTGGATTGTTTGGGTTAAATGCGTTGTTTTGTCCTCCAGATACAACTGGGTTTGGTTTTTGAGTTCCTTGTGCGAGTAAGGAGTTCGGTGTTTTATGAAAGGTATTATAAAACCAAATCCCTACAGTGAAGTCTCCAAATGCACTCGGATCAAAATGGTAACTTAAGGAAAAAAACATTCCATCCGATCGTCGATTTCCATTTGGTTCTTTTTTTGGTCCATACCCTTGGTTAGGAATAAAGTTAGCGCATGATATATTTGTGTGACCTGTTCCTGTGATTTGGTTTTGAACGGATTGAATGCAAGGGTCTTGGCCATACGGATCATAAAACTTTGTGTCTTCACCCAAATAGGAAGGACCAACAGCACCAGGACTGGTTTGGAAAAGTCGTTTGTCTGAGTCCTTGTCACCTCGGTTTGTTAGCTGGAAACTTCCGAAGAGCATCCATTGAAATTTTTTATCCGGAGAAAATACACTGATCGTTGGCTGTAATGCTGGAGCGTATGTAAAACTTTGATACATAGCTCCATTCCTTCGGCTTTGTCCTTCTCCAGCAAAAGAATTTCCTCTCCATATAAAATCAGAGACAATTTCTGTATTGGTGTCGATTGTAATCGACTTGGCTTCACCTTGTTTGGTTTCTTCCCCAAGAAGGTGAAGCGGTAGAATGAATGCAATAACGAAGTAGAAAAAAAAATTAGCGAGAATTTTCAAATATAGATGCGAACAATTCACGAAATTTTCTACCTCCTTCTTTTTTGATCGGATCAGATAGAACAACTTCCGATTCCTCACCTGCAATCAATAATACTTTGTATTCTTTCTTCAATAAGAAGACATGCACATATTGAGCGAATGCTTCTGCAAACGTATCATCCGCATTAGTAGCAGCATACAAAGAAACAAATTGTGTGTTTGTTAACTTTTTGTATAAAAACTTACCGTCTGGAAAAATCGGGAGGGTAGGATTTTTTTGATAAAATTTGATCTTTTGTCTTTCAGGAAAAAATGTATCTTCATAGGGTGAAAACGTTTCGGACCACCAAACGCCCTCAAAATAAGGATAGTTTCGAAAATCACGTTTTGGTTCTGAGTAGTCTGGTGCATAATTACGAACAATTGCTAAGATATGGCCTAATTCGTGTAAAATGATATAAGAAAGTGCAGTGTCTAATGAGTTAGATTGATCCAGTTGAACTCGAATAGAGTAATTTAGATTTTGTTGGAAAGTTGTGTTTTCTCTTTTGGTTGCCCAATCGTTACCTCCATCTTTTAGTAAATCAGAATCTAAAAAAATGATTCCACCAGCTGGTTTTCCTGAAGTGTCTCGCACAACTCCTGTTAGCCCAGTTGATCCTAGGTTTGTGACAAAATAAATTCCAAGGATGGACTCGTTGGCTAATTCGTTTACTTCTTTTGGGAAATTTGCAAACAATCTTGAAATTTGCTCTCTCCAGGTTTTTAAGTCTTTGGTTCCAGACGGAATATCTTCAATTCCATCAATTTGATTGATCTCGATGAGAGTGCGTAGTCGATCAGTATCCATTGGATAAACTCGATCATTCCAATTACCAATTGATTTTGGTAGGGTTCCGATTTGTAAACCAGGACTTTCCTTAGCCCACGACGCATACGGATTTATTGGTAATGAGAAATCCTTAGGAGAACAACTCCAAAAAAGAAATGAGAAAAGAGATATGAGGTAAGGAATTGATTTCATTTGCCGATGGTATTTGTATATGAAAGGATTTGTTGGTCTATGCTTTTTTTTACCAGGAATCATTTTCGCAGAAATAAATCCCTGGAACCTTAGGCCAGATGTACGGATTCTAACTCGAAAGGAAGTCTCCCATATCGTTATGGAAAAACGAGCTGATCATTTTCGTGTCACTCTCCTTGTATGTGAAAGGTTCCCCTACAATTACAAAGCATTGTCACATCCCTTTTTTTTTCGTATGGAAGATGAGAAAAAAGCGATGGAACTTGCGAATCAAATGGACAAGTTTTTGGACACTGGAAAAAGTTTCACCATTACCTTGAATGGATCTGAAATCCAAACTTTGGTATGGGGAGAACCCGATTGACACGTTCGTTTTCTATTTATTTTCAAGAAATTTTTCATAAACCAACAAAACAAGAGTGGGATATTCTTAAACTTGCGGAACCTCGTTTTGAAAAAGAATATACCTTCGCTGTTTTTTTAACTCATTTTATTTTTTATAGCCTTCTCCTCATTCCTCCCTTTGATGAAATTCGATGGGAAATCCTTCCCTACCTACTTGGCGTTACCATCATTCGTTTCGTCTTGTTGCTGCAGTTTTATACGAAATCAATCACCCTTGACAAAGTAATTTATGTGAGCGGATTTTTTGCAGACGGTTTAGTTTATTTAGTCTTCTTAAAAGGAATTCAATCGATACCATCCATCGGAAATTTTTATCTCTTAAACTCTTATCTTATGTCTTTTATCATTCCGATTTTATTATATAGCACAAGATTGAATCCTCTGGGTTGTGTATACAGCGGAGCTTATTTTACAATCTTTCATTTGTACTATATCTATAACCTACCAGCAGAGATATTTGAACAAACCTCTTTCTTTAGTAAGTATTTTCTGTTGCTTGTGTATTGGGGAAGTTCGGTATTAGGCGTTCTATTTGTATTGAACAAACGAAAAGAGACAACAGATGTGTACAGTTTGTCCGAAGAAAAACGGTTTATGCGTCAGGAATTGGAACTTGCCAAACGAGTTCAAGATGCCCTTTTCCCAGGGAATGTAAAAATACCCAACTTAACATTTACCTTTTATCGCAAAAGTCCCAATGTGATTGGAGGTGACTTTTTTGATTTTGTGCAGTTGAGGGAAGGGAATGTTGGTGTTTTTTTAACGGACGTGGCAGGGCATGGAATCTCCTCTGCGATGGTTGCCTCCATTATGAAGGTACTTGTCTCGACAATTCCATATCGATATAAAACGGCGCCAGCACGATTGATGGATTATTTGGACGATCGTTTGGTACAAGATTTAAATAAGTACCATGCTTCCGCCATTTACCTATTTTTTGATTTCATAGAAAAAAAGCTCACAATTGGAAACGCAGGTCATCCGTATCTGATATTGGCAAAAAAAGGGGAAGAGTTTCATGAATTGGAAACCCAAGGTGCCATTCTAGGGTTCAATATTAAAATTCCTCCCATTTCTGAAATCACTCTTCCGATTACGAAAGGAGATCGTTTTTTTATCTATACAGATGGACTCATTGAGTCGATGGATCACGATGGGAATTCCTTGGGAACGGAGGGATTGCTTGATTTATTAAACCGCCATCGACATAGTGAAAACATCAAAGATCTTGAAAAGAATCTCTTACATGAACTCAAAACCAAGTTCGGATTGGATACTTTTTCAGATGACACCATGTTCCTCATATTGGAAGTAGAAGAATAAGGAGAAATCATTTGTCTTTTTTAGAGATCCAAATCAAATCCAATTATGCCATCGTTACCATCAAACGACCAGAAGCACTCAATGCACTGAATGATGTAGTCATTACAGAAATCGGTCAAATGGTAGATACATTAGAATCCAACTCCCAAGTCAGAGGATTTATTTTAACAGGAGAAGGGAAAGCCTTCGTTGCTGGGGCAGACATTGCCAAGATGAAAGAATTCAATGTAAAAGAAGGGCAAGCATTCTCGGAACTCGGTCAAACTGTTTTCCGTAAAATGGAACTTTCCGGACTCATCTCAATTGCAGCAATTAATGGTTTTTGTCTTGGTGGTGGAATGGAATTAGCAATGGCATGTGACATTCGTTATGCGTCTACTGCGGCAAAATTAGGTCTTCCGGAGGTGACTCTTGGATTATTGCCTGGCTTTGGTGGTTCCCAAAGATTACCTCGGCTCATTGGAGTCGGAAGAGCAACTGAACTGATTCTTTCTGGAGATATGATTTCTTCTGAAGAAGGATATCGGTTAGGTCTTGTGAACAAAGTTTGTGACCCTGCAGAACTCTTAAATGAATCGGAAAAAACGATCACAACAATCCTTTCACGTGGACCTAACGCCATTAAGGCGGCAAAAACGGCAATTCGGCAAGGTTTGGAAACA